>DBBA01000325.1:0-261 GCA_002291955.1 Rhodobacteraceae bacterium UBA996
TGGACATGACCCAGGAACTGATCCCCCCGCTTGCGCAGAACCGTGCCATCGTCGTGGGGGCGGGGCTTGGGGGACTTGCCGCCGCCATGCGGCTGGGGGCCAAGGGCTGGCGCGTCACGGTCGTGGACCGGCTGGACGTGCCCGGCGGGCGCGGGTCGTCGATCACCATGGACGGGCACCGGTTCGACCTGGGCCCCACCATCGTGACCGTGCCACAGACGCTGCGCGAACTGTGGGCCGCCTGCGGGCGCGACTTCGACC
>DBBA01000325.1:594-15659 GCA_002291955.1 Rhodobacteraceae bacterium UBA996
GACCGCGACGTGGACCTGCGCGCGCTCGACCCGTTCTACGAGATCCGCTGGCCCGACGGCAGCACCTTCACCGCCCGCCAATCGACGGATGCGATGCGGGCCGAGGTCGCGCGCCTGTCGCCGCGCGACCTGAAGGGCTACGACCGGTTCCTGAAGGACAGCGAGGCGCGCTACTGGTTCGGTTTCGAGGATCTGGGCCGCCGCCCGATGAACCGGCTTTCCGACCTGATCAAGGTGCTGCCGACCTTTACCATGATGCGGGCGGACCGGTCGGTCTATGCCCATGCTGCGCGGCGGGTGAAGGACGAACGCCTGCGCATGGCGCTGTCGTTCCATCCGCTGTTCATCGGCGGTGACCCGTTCCACGTGACGTCGATGTACATCCTGGTCAGCCACCTGGAGAAGGAGTTCGGCGTCCACTACGCCATGGGTGGCGTGCAGGCGATTGCGCGGGCTATGGCGCGGGTGGTGGAAGCGCAGGGCGGCCGCCTGATGCTGGGGGCCGAGGCCGACGAGATCCTGGTCAAGGACGGTGCCGCGCGGGGCGTGCGGCTGGCCGACGGGCGCGTGATCCCGGCCGAGGTGGTGGTATCGAACGCGGACGCGGGCCACACCTATGACCGGCTCTTGCGCAACCATTCGCGCAAGCGCTGGACCGGCGCACGTCTGAAGCGGTCGCGCTGGTCGATGGGGCTGTTCGTCTGGTATTTCGGCACGAAGGGCACCCGGACCCTGTGGAAGGACGTCGGCCACCACACGATCCTGAACGGCCCGCGCTATCGCGGTCTGGTGGACGACATCTTCATCAAGGGGCGGCTGGCGGGCGACATGAGCCTGTATGTGCACCGCCCGTCGGTCACCGACCCGTCGGTGGCGCCCCCGGGCGACGACACCTTCTATGCCCTGTCGCCCGTCCCGCACCTGGGCCACGACGACCCGGTGGACTGGG
The DNA here is from genome assembly GCA_002291955.1 of Rhodobacteraceae bacterium UBA996. Taxonomy (GTDB): domain Bacteria; phylum Pseudomonadota; class Alphaproteobacteria; order Rhodobacterales; family Rhodobacteraceae; genus UBA996. The sequence continues at coordinate 1,544 of DBBA01000325.1, forward strand.
CCGCGATGGCCGAACCCTACCGGGAAAAGGTGCTGAAGGTGCTGGAAGAGGGTCTGTTGCCCGGCCTGTCGCGGCACCTGACCGCATCGCTGGTCTTCACCCCCGACCAGTTCCGCGACCGCTACCTGTCGCCGCACGGATCGGGCTTTTCCATCGAACCACGCATCCTGCAGTCGGCGTGGTTCCGCCCGCACAACATCAGCGAGGAGGCGCGCGGCCTGTTCCTGGTGGGCGCGGGCACGCACCCCGGCGCGGGGCTGCCGGGCGTGATCTCCTCGGCCGAGGTGCTGGCCCAGCTGGTGCCCGACGCCCAGCCCGCGGTCGCCCTGCCGCTGGCCGCGGAATAGCCCGATGATCGACGCCGCCGACATGGACCACTGCCGCGCTGCCATCCGCGGCGGATCGCTGTCGTTCCACGCGGCGTCCCGCGTCCTGCCTGCCCGGGTGCGCGACCCGGCGCTGGCGCTCTACGCCTTCTGCCGCCTGGCCGACGATGCCGTGGACGAGCACGCGGAAAAGGCCCACGCGGTGCTGACCCTGCGCGACCGGCTGGACCTGGTCTATGCCGGGCGCCCGCGGAACGCGCCCGCCGACCGGGCCTTTGCATCGGTCGTGGCCGAATTCGACATGCCCCGCGCCCTGCCCGAGGCGCTGCTGGAAGGGCTTGCCTGGGACGCGCAGGGGCGGCGGTATCGCACACTGCCCGACCTGCACGGCTATTCCGCCCGGGTGGCGGCCGCGGTCGGCGCGATGATGTGCGTTCTGATGCGGGTGCGGGATGCCGATGCGTTGGCCCGCGCCTGCGACCTGGGCCTAGCGATGCAGTTGACCAACATCGCCCGCGACGTGGGCGAGGATGCGCGGGCAGGCCGCATCTATCTGCCGCTCGACTGGCTGGATGACGCGGGAACAGACCCTGCCGCGTTCCTTGCCGACCCGCAGCCTACCGCCGCCGTGCGCCGCATGGTCCGCCGCCTGCTGGCCGAGGCCGAACGGCTCTACATCCGGTCGGAATCCGGTATGGCCCTGCTGCCCTTCGACTGCCGCCCCGGCATCCTTGCGGCCCGGCACATCTATGCCGGGATCGGCGCCGAAGTGCGACGCAACGGGTTCGACAGCATCACCCGCCGTGCCCGCACGTCGAAGCCGCAGAAGATCGGCTGGCTGGCGCTGTCGGTCGGACAGGCGGTCGCGGGCAGCGTGATGCCGCGGCTGGCGACGCTGCACGCGCCACCCGATCCGTCGGTCGCGTGGCTGGTGCAGGCGGCGGCCCGCGATGCCCCCCGTCAGGGCCGCAGCGAGACGCTGATCGCCGCGCTGGCCGACCTGACGCGGCAGGACCGGATGCGCCCGCTGCCGCGCGGCCTGTCCGACGGGTTGGACCGGCGCGGCGCCTGACCTACATCTGACCTGTCAGCCAAGGGGGGCGCCATGGACTGGACGCTGTTTGCGATCTTCTTCGCGGCCTGTGCCGCCGCCGCGTCGACCGGGGCCATGTTCCAGCCCGGTGCCTGGTACGACAGCCTGGACAAGCCGCGCTGGACCCCGCCCGACTGGATGTTCCCCGTCGCCTGGACGCTGCTCTACATCGCCATTGCGGTTGCTGCCGCGCGGGTGGCGGTGGTGGACGGCAATGCCCATGCCATGGCGTTCTGGGCCATGCAGATTGCCTTCAACACGCTGTGGTCGCCGGTGTTCTTCGGCCTGCGCAAGCTGGGTGCGGCGGTCGTGGTCATGGCGGGGCTGTGGCTTGCCGTTGTCGGCACATTCCTGACCTTCTTGCCGCTGGACCAGACGGCGGGGCTGCTGATCGCGCCCTATGTCGTGTGGGTCAGCTATGCGGGCGCGCTCAACATCGCGATCTGGCTGCGTGAACGGCGCCGCGCTGCAGCGGCCTGACTGGACACCCGCACGCCGGGGGGCCACAAGGGCGGCATGCATACCGCCCTGTTCACCCACCCCGATTGCCTGGGCCATGTCACGCCCCCCGGTCACCCCGAGCGCGTGGATCGCCTGCACGCCATCCTGCGGGCGCTGGATGACCCCGCCTTTGCCACGCTGAACCGGCGCGACGCACCGCTGGCCACCGATTCCGACCTGACCCTGTGCCACCCGCAGGCCTACATCGACCGGGTGCGCGCGGCGATCCCCGATCAGGGGTGGGTTTCCCTTGATGCCGATACGCATGTGATGCCGGCGTCGCTGACAGCTGCCCTGCGCGCGGCGGGCGGTGCCGTTGCGGCCGTGGACGCGGTCCTGTCGGGGCAAGTCGTCAACGCCTTTGTCGCCGTGCGCCCTCCCGGCCACCATGCCGAGCGCGAGACGGCGATGGGCTTCTGCCTGTTCGGGTCGGTCGCCATCGCGGCGATTCATGCGCTGGAACGGCGCGGACTGGCGCGTGTTGCCATCGTGGATTTCGACGTCCACCACGGCAACGGCACGCAGGATCTGGTCTGGAACGAACCGCGCGTGCTGTTCGCGTCCAGCCACCAGGTGCCGCTCTATCCCGGCACCGGCGACGTGCACGAGACGGGCGCGCATGGCAACGTCCTGAACGTGCCGCTGGCCCCGGCCACCGGCGGGGCCGAGATGCGGGCGGTCTATGACACAATGATCCTGCCCGCGATCGCCGATTTCGAACCGGACCTGATCCTGGTGTCGGCGGGGTTCGACGCCCATGCCGCCGATCCTCTGGCGAACCTGCGCTGGACCGAGGACGACTATCGTTGGCTGACGCAACGGCTGTGCGACCTTGCGCAGGATTGCTGTGCCGGGCGGCTGGTGTCCTGTCTCGAGGGCGGCTACGACCTTGATGCGCTGGCGGCGTCGGTCGCCGCGCATGTCGCGGTGCTGATGGAGCGGGGACCATGACGGACAAGCCGGTCGAGGAGATGAGCTTCGAGGAAGCCATGAAGGCGCTCGAGGCGGTCGTCACCGCGCTGGAGCGTGGGGATGTGGCGCTCGAGGATTCGATCCGGCTCTACGAACGCGGCGCGGCGCTGAAGGCGCGCTGCGAGGCCAAGCTGAAGGAGGCCGAGGAGAAGGTCGCGCAGATCACCCTTGATGCCGAGGGGAACCCCACCGGCACCGTGCCGGTGAGCAGCCTGTGACCTTTCCGGACCGGCTGGCCGCCTGCGCGTCGGCGGTCGAGATGCGGCTGGACGCGGCACTGGCGGGGTGGCCGGACCTGCCGGTGGTCCACGCCATGCGCTATGCGGCCCGGGGCGGCAAACGGCTGCGCGGGTTCCTGGTGATGGAAGGGGCGGCGCTGTTCGGTGTGACGGATGCCCAGTCGGTGACGGCGGCGGCCGCGATCGAGGCGCTGCACGCCTATAGCCTTGTCCACGACGACCTGCCCTGCATGGATGACGACGACCTGCGCCGCGGCCAGCCCACGGTGCATGTGAAGTGGGACGACGCGACGGCGGTGCTGGCAGGGGACGCCTTGCAGACGCTGGCGTTCGAGTTGTTGTCTGACCCCGCCTGTCATCCTGACGCGGGCGTGCGCATTGGGCTGGTGCAGACACTGGCCCATGCCGCGGGCGGGCGGGGCATGGTGATGGGGCAGGCACAGGACATCGCGGCCGAGACCGCGCCAGTGCCGCTGACGCTGGACCAGATCACCGCGTTGCAGGCGGGCAAGACCGGCGCGCTGATCCGCTGGTCGGCAGAGGCCGGGGCGCGCTTGGGCGGGGCCGACCCCGCCCCCCTGGGCGCCTATGCCGCAGCCCTTGGCCTCGCCTTCCAGATCGCCGACGACATCCTTGATGCGACGGGCGACGAAGCAAAGGCAGGCAAGCGCGTGGGCAAGGATGCGGCAGCAGGCAAGGCGACCTTCGTGTCGCTGCTTGGCCTTGACGGCGCCCGGGCACGGGCCGCCGAACTGGTGGATACGGCGCAGGCCGCGCTGGCACCCTATGGCGCGCGGGCCGACCACTTGCGCGCCGCCGCCCGTTTCGTCGTGTCCCGCGACACCTGAGGGTTCCCATGACCGACCGACCACACACCCCCGTGCTTGACCGGGTGAATCTGCCATCTGACCTGAAGCGCCTGACGGATACCGAGCTGCGCGCGCTTGCCGACGAGTTGCGGGCCGAGACCATCAGCGCCGTCAGCGTCACGGGCGGGCATCTGGGCGCGGGGTTGGGTGTCGTGGAATTGACCGTCGCGCTGCATGCGGTGTTCGACACGCCGCGCGACCGGCTGATCTGGGACGTGGGCCACCAGTGCTATCCGCACAAGATCCTGACCGGGCGGCGCGACCGGATCAGAACACTTCGGCAGGAACAGGGTCTGTCGGGCTTCACCAAGCGGTCCGAAAGCCCCTTTGATCCGTTCGGCGCGGCCCATTCCTCCACGTCGATTTCCGCAGCCCTTGGCTTTGCCGTGGCGCGCGATCTGGGCGGGCGGCCCGACGACTGGGGCATCGGCGATGCCATCGCGGTGATCGGCGACGGCGCCATGAGCGCCGGCATGGCGTTCGAGGCGATGAACAACGCAGGCCACCTGGGCAAGCGGCTGATCGTGATCCTCAACGACAACGAGATGTCGATTGCCCCGCCGGTCGGCGCACTGTCGTCGTACCTGTCGCGGCTCTACGCGGGGGTGCCGTTCCAGGAACTCCGCGCTGCCGCCAAGGGCGCGGTGGACCTGCTGCCCGAACCGTTCCGGCAGGGTGCCAAGCGCGCGAAAGAGGCGCTGAAGGGCATGGCCGTAGGCGGCACCCTGTTCGAGGAGCTGGGGTTCAGCTACGTCGGCCCCATCGACGGGCACGACCTTGGTCAGCTTCTGCCAGTGCTCCGGACGGTCAAGGCGCGTGCCGACGGGCCGGTGCTGATCCATGTGCTGACGCAAAAGGGCAAGGGCTATGCCCCTGCGGAACGCGCTGCCGACCGCGGTCATGCCACCGCCAAATTCGATGTCCTGACTGGCGCGCAGGCCAAGGCCAAGTCGAACGCGCCCAGCTACACCCGCGTCTTTGCCGACGCGCTAGTCGCCACGGCGCAGGTGGACCCCCGCGTGGTGGCCGTGACCGCTGCGATGCCCGACGGTACCGGGCTGAACCTGTTCGCTGAACGCTTCCCCGGGCGGTGCTTCGACGTCGGCATCGCCGAACAGCACGCGGTGACCTTTGCCGCGGGGCTGGCTGCGGGCGGGATGCGGCCGTTCTGTGCGATCTATTCCACCTTCCTGCAGCGCGGCTACGATCAGGTCGTGCACGACGTGGCGATCCAGCGCCTGCCCGTGCGCTTTGCCATCGACCGCGCGGGGCTGGTGGGGGCCGACGGCGCCACCCACGCGGGCGCCTTCGACATCGCATTCCTGGCGAACCTGCCGGGCTTCACCGTGATGGCGGCGGCGGACGAGGCCGAACTGGTCCACATGGTCGCCACCGCGGCGGTCCACGACGACGGACCCATCGCGTTCCGCTATCCGCGCGGCGAGGGCGTGGGGGTCGAGATGCCCGCCGCCGGCACTCCCCTTGCCATCGGCAAGGGCCGGGTCATGCGGCAGGGCGACCGGGTGGCAATCCTGTCCTTCGGCACCCGTCTGTCAGAATCCCTGAAGGCGGCCGAGGCGCTGTCGGCCCGCGGCATCGCCACCACGGTGGCGGACGCCCGATTTGCCAAGCCGCTCGACCACGACCTGATCCGCCAGCTCGCCACCCATCATCAGGTGCTGGTGACGGTCGAGGAAGGCGTCATCGGCGGATTCGGCAGCCATGTCGCGCAGTATCTGGCGGAACAGGGTCTGCTGGACGGCGGCCTGCGGTTTCGGTCGATGGTCCTGCCCGACACCTTCATCGACCATGCCAGCCCCGAAGCGATGTACCGGATCGCCGGGCTTCAGGCGGCAGACATCGAGGCGATGGTGCTGGGCGCGCTTGGGGTCGCGGTGGCCACCCGGCGGGCCTGACGGTCAGGCGCGCAGGCCGGTCTCTTCCAGCAGGCCCAGACGCTTGGCTTCATAGTAGTAGCCGCGCGCATACCAGCCCACCGCAGCGTCCTTGTCGCCCCGCGACACCAGCCACGCCCCGCGCAGATACCGCACGGCGTATTCCAGGTTCGTCTCGGGGTTCAGCAGCCCCTCGGCCGGGCCGGTATAGCCCATGCCGCGCGCGGTCTGCGGGTGGATCTGCATCAGACCCATGTACGGGCCATTCCGCGCGGCCGCGTTGTAGCGGCTCTCCCGCATCACCACCCGGTGGACCAGATCGCGTGGCACATCGTGCCGGTCGGCCGCGGCATCGATCATCGCGCGCAGTTCGGGCGATCCGGCCGCCACGGGCCGCACCTCGTCGATGCGCGAGCGCGAGACCATCCCGTTCCCGCAGGCCGCCAACGGCAGGGCGCACAGGGCCATCGCAACGGCACGGCGGGTCATCGGCATGGCAGGGCCCCCAGATTGGAACCGCGGTACGCTACCAGTCCGGCCCTGCGCCACAAAGCACTCGCCCCGCGCATCGGCGGAAACATGCACACGCCCCCGGGGATCAGTCCCGGGGGCGCTGCCAGTCGGCCTTGTCGAGGGCTTACTCGGCCGGGCTGGCGACCTGACCGCCATGACCGCCACCCGGCGGCGTGCCCCGTGTCTTGATGAGCGACACGACCACGCCGACCGTCAGGATCACGAAGGTGATCCCGAGCGACCAGGCGGGCGGGAACTTCTCCCACCCCAGAAGGTCGGCGACAAAGATCTTCGACCCGATGAACACCAGGAGAAGCGACAGCGCGTACTTCAGGTACTCGAAGCGGTGCATGATCGCCGCCAGCGCAAAGAACAGCGCCCGCAAACCAAGGATCGCAAAGATGTTCGACGTGTAGACGATGAACGGGTCTGTCGTCAGCGCGAACACCGCCGGGACCGAGTCCACCGCAAAGACCACGTCCGCGATCTCGATCAGCACCAGCGCCAGGAACAGGGGAGTGGCGAACCGCACCAGCTTGCCGGTCTTGGGGTCGGGCTTCTTCACGAAGAACGCGTGCCCGTGGATCTCCTCGGTCACGTGCATGCGCTTCTTGAGGAACTTCAGGACCGGGTTCTGCGCGATGTCCATCGGCTTGTCGCCGGTGAACATCATCTTGATCCCGGTCAGGATCAGGAACACCGCGAAGATGTACAGGACCCACGAATACTGCGCGACGATGGTGGCGCCGAGCCCGATCATGATGCCACGCAGCACGATCACGCCCAGGATGCCCCAGAACAGCACCCGGTGCTGGTATTCGCGCGGGATCGCGAAGTAGGTGAAGATCATCGCGATGACAAAGATGTTGTCCATCGCAAGGGTCTTTTCCACCACGAACGCGGTGACGTAGATCTTCGCCTCGTCCGCGCCGATCTGCCACCAGACGAAGAACGCGAACAGCAGGCCGAGCGAGATGTAGCCCGCCGACATGATCAGGCTCTCGCGCACCTCGATCACGTGGTCGTCCTTGTGGAACACGCCCAGGTCGAGCACGAGCAGCGTGATGACGATCGAGATGAACAGAAGCCACATCCAGACGGGCTTCGACAGGAATTCGGACAGCAGGAACTCCAACGGAGACCTCCCTTGCAAGGTTCACGGATGCGCAGGGGTCTGCCGAGGCCGGGCTGTGACCGAAGCGCGCTTCGATGCGGTCCGACATCACATGGGATCACCATGTCAGAGGGGCCCGGCCCGCCCACGCAAGCTTCGGGTCCGGTCCGGGCGTTTCAACCCCGACCGCCGGGAAAAAGTCACGGAAATGTGAGAACCATTCGCAGGACGGTCAGTCGCCCGCGGCCAGCAGCGCCGCCAGCCCGCTGCGATAGTCCGGGTGGATCAGGCGGACGCCCAGTTCCGTCTTGATCCGGTCGTTCCGCACCTTCTTCGATTCCGCGTAGAAGCTGCGCGCCATGGGCGACAGGTCGGCAATCTCGAACGGAACCGCCGGGGGGATCGGCAGGCCCAGAAGCTGCGCCGCGTGCCCGATCACGTCCTGCGGCGGGGCGGGGTCGTCGTCGCAGACGTTGTAGATGCCCCCCGCCCGTGGCCGGTCGATGGAGGCGTGCAGCACCTGCGCGATGTCGTCCACATGGGTGCGGCTGAACACCTGACCCGCCTTGATGATCCGCCGCGCGCTGCCATCGCGGACCTTTTCGAACGGACCGCGACCCGGACCGTAGATGCCCGCCAGGCGGAAGATCATCAGGGGCCAGCCCCCTTCGCGCGATGCCACCTGCCACTGGCGTTCGGCCATCACCCGCAGGCGCCCGCGGTCGGTGGCGGGGTTCAGGGGGCTGTCCTCGTCCACCCAGTCGCCCGCGTTGTCGCCATAGACCCCGGTGGTGGACAGATAGCCCACCCAGGCCGGACGCCCCGCGGCCAGCGCATCGGCAACCAGCGGCAGCAGCGGATCGCCGTCCGGTCCCGGCGCGGCAGAGGCCAGCACATGCGTGGCTCGTCGTGCCGCCGCAGCCAAGTCACCGTCCTGCAGCAGCAGGGGCGTCACCCCTGCCCCCGTCATCGCGGCGGCACGGTCCGGGTTGCGCGTCGTCCCCGTTACCGTCCAGCCGAGCGGCAGCAGACGGCGGGCCAGCGCCGCGGCGGAATAGCCGTGGCCGAGCGACAGAAGGTGTCCGGGGGCGGTCATGAGGCCCCGTATCGGGCTGTCACGCGGGTTTCGCAAGACCATGCGCAGGGAGGCGGGGCTTGCAGCGGGCGCCCTGCCCGTGAGACACCGCGCCCACCCGATCCGGAGACCGCCCATGACCCCCGCCGATCCCGCCCTGCCGGTCCTGACCCCCGACCTTCCCGCCGCGGAGGACTTCGAGGACCCCAAGGCCGCCGTGGATCGGCTGATCGCACTCTATCGCGGCAGCGTGCAGTTCCTGTCGCAGCAGTTCGTCCAGACGATGACGACGGGTCGGCCGGCGACCCGGTTCCGGGCCTACTACCCGGAAATCCGGCTGGTCACGACGTCCTTCGCGCCGGTCGACTCGCGTCTGTCCTTTGGTCATGTGGCGCATCCGGGCACCTATGCCACCACGGTCACCCGGCCCGACCTGTTCCGCGGCTACCTGACCCAGCAGATCGGCCTTCTGATCCGTAACCACGGCGTGCCCGTGACGATCGGCCTGTCCACCACGCCGATGCCCGTGCACTTCGCGGTCGCCAACGATGCTGGCCTGTCCGTTCCGCAGGAAGGCGCGCTGGAGTTTCCCCTGCGCGACGTGTTCGACGTGCCCGACCTGTCCACCACGCACGACGACATCGTGAACGGCGCGGGCTTCACCTATCCCGACGGAGCGGAACCCCTGGCCCCCTTCACCGCGCAGCGGGTGGACTATTCGCTGGCGCGGCTGTCGCACTACACCGCGACCGACCCCATGCACTTCCAGAACCACGTCCTGTTCACGAACTACCAGTTCTACGTGGACGAGTTCGAGGCCTATGCCCGCAAGATGCTGGCCGATCCGGCCTCGGGCTACACCGCCTTTGTCGGCACGGGGAACGCGGTCATCACCACGCCCGACGGGCAACTCGCCGCTCCCACCAAGATGCCGCAGATGCCGTCCTACCACCTGGTGCGGCCGGACAATCAGGGCATCACGCTGGTCAACATCGGTGTCGGTCCGTCGAACGCCAAGACCGCGACCGACCATATCGCCGTGCTGCGCCCGCATGCCTGGCTGATGGTCGGCCACTGCGCGGGCCTGCGCAATTCGCAGCGGCTGGGCGACTTCGTCCTCGCCCATGCCTACCTGCGCGAGGATCATGTGCTGGACGACGACCTGCCCGTGTGGGTGCCGATCCCGGCGCTGGCGGAAATCCAGATCGCCCTGCAGGACGCCGTGGCGCAGGTGACGGAACTTCAGGGCTACGACCTGAAGCGCATCATGCGCACCGGCACCGTCGCCACCATCGACAACCGCAACTGGGAACTGCGCGACCAGTCCGGCCCCGTGCAACGGCTGTCGCAGTCGCGCGCCATCGCGCTGGACATGGAAAGCGCCACCATCGCCGCGAACGGGTTCCGCTTCCGGGTGCCCTACGGCACGCTGCTGTGCGTGTCGGACAAGCCGCTGCATGGCGAGCTGAAGCTGCCCGGCATGGCCAGCGACTTCTACCGCACCCAGGTCTCGCGCCACCTGATGGTCGGCATCCGCGCGATGGAGCGCCTGCGCGAGATGCCGCTGGATCGTCTGCACAGCCGCAAGCTGCGCAGCTTCGAGGAGACGGCGTTCCTGTAAACACAGGCAAACCGTGGCTGAAAGGCCGCGAAACCCGCACAATATGCCCTTGCGGCCCGGGCCGGATGCACAATCGGTTGTGCTGGCGCTGACCCGTCGTGTAACCTTGCCGGATAACCCCAAGGCAAGGGGCCATCCGAGGAGACGGGACATGGCAAAACCCATGACGAAGGCGCAGCTTGTGGCTGCGGTGGCCGAGGCGGCCGGCAGCGACAAGAAATCGGCGGGCGCCGTCATCGACGCATTGACCACGGTCATCACCAAGGAAGTCGCCGCGGGCGGTGCCGTCACGCTGGCGGGTCTGGGCAAGTTCTACTGCCGCGAACGCCCGCAGCGCACCGTGCGCAACCCGGCAACGGGCGAGGCGATCACCAAGCCCGCCGACAAGGCGGTGAAGGTGACGGTCGCCAAGGCGCTGAAGGACAGCGTCAACGGCTGACCTTGCCCCGGCCCGTCATTCGGGCCATGGACGGCACAGCGGGGGTCGCGCAGCGGGCGCGGCCCTTTTCCTTGGGGGCTGCCGTTGGACATCCGCGCCATCCTGATGGGCCTGGCCTTTGCGCTGATGTGGTCCTCGGCCTTTACCAGCGCGCGGATGATCGTTGCCGATGCGCCCGCCGTCACGGCGCTGGCGATCCGGTTCCTGATCTCGGGCAGCCTCGGCATCGGCATCGCGCTCGCGCTCGGTCAGTCCTGGCGGCTGACGCGCGAGCAATGGCGCGGGACCATCATCTTCGGCCTGTGCCAGAACGCGCTGTATCTGGGCCTGTACTTCGTCGCCATGCAGACGGTCGAGGCGTCGCTCGCCGCCATCGTCGCCTCCACCATGCCGCTGATCGTGGCGGTGGCGGGCTGGGCGCTGTTCGGGCAGCGGGTGGGGTGGCTCGGCGCGCTGGGCCTTGCGGCCGGGTTCGCGGGCGTCGCGCTGATCATGGGCACGCGCCTGTCCGGCGGGTCGGTGGACGTGCAGGGGCTGATCCTGTGCGTCATCGGCGTGGCAGCGCTGGCCTTTGCCACGCTGGCCGTGCGGGGCGCGTCGTCGGGGGGCAACGTCCTGATGATCGTCGGCCTGCAGATGCTGGTGGGAGCCGCCATCCTGGGCGTGGTCGCGATGGCGACCGAGGAATGGTCGGTCAACTGGACCCCGCGCCTGATCCTGGCCTTTGCCTATACCACGCTGGTGCCGGGGCTGCTGGCCACCTGGGTGTGGTTCCTGCTTGTGGGCCGGATCGGCGCCGTGCGGGCCGCGACGTTCCACTTCCTGAACCCGGTGTTCGGCGTGGCGATTGCCGCCGTCCTGCTAGGGGAACGCCTGGGTCCCTGGGACGTGGCGGGGGTGGTCGTCGTGACACTCGGCATCCTTGCCGTGCAGTTGTCGCGGGCCGGGGTGACACGCGCGGATTGAAACACGCTTGACGCGGCAGTGACCGCCCGCGAGAAAGGTTGTGGTGACGGCCGCCCCGGGCCTGTGTCATGGCCGGTTCCATGGAACCGATCCTTGCCTACGCTGCGGGACTGCTGACGCTGATCAACCCCTGCGTCCTGCCGGTCTTGCCGATCGTGCTGGCGGGCAGCCTGCAGGCCCATCGCCTGGGCCCCGTGGCGCTGGCGGGCGGCATGGGGGTGACCTTCGTTGTCCTCGGTCTTGGCATCGCCGCCGCGGGACGCAGTTTCGGGCTGACCGAGGAAACCGTCGCCCAGACCGGGGCCGTCCTGATGCTGGGTTTTGGTCTTGTCCTTTTGGTGCCGCGCCTGTCGTCCGGCTTTGCACTCGCCACCGCCGGGGTCGGGACCCGGGCTGACGCAGGGATCGACCGGCTCGACCGCGGATCCCTGGCCGGTCAGGCCGGGACCGGGGCGCTTCTGGCCGCGGTCTGGAGCCCCTGCATCGGCCCGACACTGGGCGGCGCGATCTCGCTCGCCTCGCAGGGCGAAAGCCTGCTGCGGGCGGGGACCATCATGGTGGGGTTCGCCCTTGGGGTCGGCACCATCATCCTCGCGCTGGGCTACGGGGCCCGCGCCGCCCTGGCCCGCCGCCGCGCACTGATGCAGCGCCTGGCCGAACGGTCGCGCCCGATCCTGGGGGTCGTGTTCGTGGTGGTCGGCACCGCCATCCTGTTCCGCGTCCACCACATGATCGAGGCCTGGGCGATCCAGACCCTGCCGCCCTGGCTGATCGACCTGTCCGTATCCATCTGAGGGAGTGACCCATGCACCGCCGCGACTTCCTGCTTCTGACCGCCACCGTAAGCCTGGCCCCTGCGCTGGTCCGTGCGGCGAGCGTGGACTACACGCCCGGCCTCGTGGACCGTGAACTTGCGGCGGGAAAGACCCTGTTTGTCGATTTCGCCGCCAGCTGGTGTTCCACCTGCGCCGCGCAGGAACGGGTGATGACCGCGCTGCGGGCGGAAAATCCCGCCTATGACGCGGCGCTGACCTTCGTGCGGGTGGACTGGGACCTGTATGCAGGCGACCCGCTGACCCAGCGGCTGAACATCCCGCGCCGGTCAACGCTGGTGGTGCTGAAAGGCGACGCCGAGATCGGCCGGATCGTCGCGGGCACGCGGCGGGACGAGATCAGGGCGCTGATGGACGCCGGGGTGGCTGCGGCGGCGGCGTGACGCCCAGATAGGCCGCCAGCGCGGGTGGCGGGTCGGCCAGCAGTGCTTCGGTGGGCACGGGCGGGTGCGCCTGCCCCTCGGCCACCAGCACGGTCAGCGGGCACAGCCGCCGCGCGTCTGCAGGGTCGTGCGTGACCATCATCACCGCCGCGCCGGTGGTATCGAGGAGGCGCGCCAGCAGGTCGAGCATCTCGGCCTTCAGGGCCGGGCCAAGGGCGGCAAAGGGCTCGTCCAGCAGCACCAGCGGCCGATCCTGCACCATCACGCGCGCGAGCGCCACGCGCGATTGCTGCCCGCCCGACAGGTGCGCAGGCCGCCGGTCGCCCAGACCGGCCAGCCCCACGCGGTCAAGTGCGGTGGCCACCTGTTCCGCCTGATCGCGCGTCAGCCGCAGGCGCGGCGCGATCCCCAGCCCGACATTCTGCGCCGCCGTCAGGTGCGGGAATAGGTTGTTGTCCTGGAACAGCACCGCCAGCGGCCGGTCGCCGGGCGGGGCGGCGGTGATGTCCTGCCCGTGCCACAGGACACGGCCCGCGTCCGGTCGGAAAAACCCTGCAATCAGCGCGATCAGGGTCGATTTTCCCCCGCCCGACGGCCCCAGCACCGCCACCCGCGCACCATCCGGCACCGCCAGATCGGCGGCCAGCGCAAAGTCGCCCTGCCGCAGGCGGCACCCCTCAAGCGTCAGCATTGCCGCGCCCCCAGCGATCACAGATCCAGAACGCGGCCAGCGCCAGCGCAACCAGCACCAGCGCCGCAGCGGTCGCATCCTCCATCCGGTAGGCCGACATCAGGCCGTGGATGTGCAGGGGCAGCGTCGCCCGGTTGGCATCGGCAAACAGCGTGATCGCCCCCAGGTCGCCCAATGACAGTGCCGCCGTCAGGCCGCCCGCGAACCCCAGCGGGCGGCGCAGGCGCGGCAGGTCCACGATGCGGACCCGCGCCCAGCCGCGCAGGGCCAACGCCTCGGCCAACTGCCCGTGCCGCGCCTGCACATCGGCCGCCGGGGGCGCGAGCGCACGCAGGGCAAAGGGCAGCGCCAGCGTCGCGTTCACCACCGCCGTGACGGGCAGGGCCAGCGCCCGGGGGTCAGCCAGCGGGAACAGCAGCAGGTAAAGCCCCGTCCCCAGGACGAGGGCCGAGGCCGACAGGGGCAGATACCCCGCCCATTCCGCCCACCGCGCCCCCCGCGCGGCCGCCAGCGCCAAGGGCAGGGCGAGCGCGACGGTCAGGGCAGCCGACGCCACCGCCACCGCGACCGACCGCGCGGCGGACGC
>DBBA01000090.1 GCA_002291955.1 Rhodobacteraceae bacterium UBA996
CGCATGACGAAGGCGCCGAAGGCCGCGCTGTCCACCCAGCGCCGCAGCGCGAAGCCTGTCAGCCTCGCTGCCACCCCGACCGAATGGGATCGCGGGCCGCGGACGATGGCGCAGGACGTGCGCAAGGTCATTGAGCCGGTCATGGAGTGGGACGAGGCCAAGCAGAAGGAGGTGCCGAACCCGAACCGGGTCAAGCGCGCCCGGCGGATCGACCTCGTGGAACACTACTTCCGGCAGGACCGGATTGACGCCCGGCAGATGGCGGCGGGCAAGGCGCTGGCGGCCGCATGGGAGGCGACGCAGCGCAGCCCCGAGGCAATCAAGAAGGTTCAGGTGGACAGCACGCCCGACCACGGCGCCATCGCCGCGATGCAGGTGGACCGGATCGCCCGATTCCATGCGGTGCGGCGGCTGATCCCGGACGGCGACTGGCCGGTGCTGGAATCGGTGTGCTGCCACAACGCATCGGTGGCACAGGTTGGGTACAAGGGCGCGCGGTTCTACCTCGGGCTGGCGCTCATGTGCGACGCGCTGAACAGGCTGGCAGACCGCTTGGGGTTGTAGGCGGCTTGACGCGAAACGCTAACTGTGCCATCCCGGCATTGTCGAAGAGGTGCGACATGTGCGCCCCTTTCGCGCTTCAGCACCCCATGACACATCCCTTCGCAACCCGGCGCGGTCGATCATTCCGCCTGTCCATTCTCGTCCGCGACGCATGGACCTGCCAGATGTGCGCCACCGTCCTGACCGACGGTCGCGCTGATCCGCGGTCTGCCGTCGTCGATCACGTCCGGCCCATTGACCTGCGGCCTGATCTGACGTGGGACGAGGCCAACCTTCGCGCCGTTTGCCGCGACTGCCACGCCATCTGCGACGGCATTGAGAAGCGGCTGCGCCCCGACGCCGACGCCATCGCCAAGGCCAAAGACCGGCGCAGGCGCGGCACCGTGGACCCCTACGCCAGCTGGTGACAGGGGGGTAGCGAAAGTCTGCCTCCCCCAGCGGGTGGAAACCCGCGCGATCAATCCTTCTGATAAACGGCAAGGAAACGCAATGGGAGCCCGAGGTCGACGCAGCGCATCAGAGATCGCGACGCAAGCTAGCGCGGCGCTTTCCGTGGTTCGTCGCCCGGATGCACCGCTGGACCTGACGCCCGAGGAGGCCGACGTTTGGTGCGAGACGGTTGAGGCGTTGCCTGCGGACTGGTTTCCGCGCGAGACGTGGCCGCTTCTGCGGCAGTGGTGTCGGCACACGATCACTGCGCGTCGCGTGTCACAGCTGATTGATGCGGCGGCGTCGCGCGATGAGGTTCAAGTTGGCGAGGTTTGCGGGCTTCTGGCCATGCAGGCAAAAGAGACGGCGGCGCTGAAGGCGCTGGCGGCGTCGATGCGCTTGTCGCAGCAGGCGAGCTACTCGGCGCGTGGCGCCGGGGGCGAGAAGTCGCGGCGCGCGACGGTCAAGCGGCCGTGGGAAAGCTGACGCGGGCCGGGCGTGTCATCGCCTGGATCGAACAGCACTGCAAGGTGCCGGAGGGCCGCGACGCAACGAAGCCTGTCCGCTTGCGCGAGTGGCAGAAGGACGAGATCCGGCGCATCTACGACAACCCGGCCGGAACGCGCCTGGCGATCCTGTCGTTTGGGCGCAAGAACGCGAAGACGACGCTTTCGGCTTTCCTTCTGCTGGTGCACCTCTGCGGTCCGGAGGCGCGGGTGAACTCGCAGCTGTACTCTGCTGCGCAGTCGCGCGATCAGGCTGCAATCCTGTTCGCGCTGGCGGCGAAGATCGTGCGGATGTCGCCGGCGCTGACGCAGTTCGTGGTGATCCGGGACACGGCGAAGCAGTTGTTCTGCCCGGAACTTGGGACGCTGTACCGTGCGCTTTCGGCGGACGCATCGACGGCCTACGGCCTCTCGCCAGTGTTCACGGTGCACGACGAGCTGGGCCAGGTGAAGGGTCCGAAGTCGGACCTCTTCGAGGCGCTTGAAACTGCCACGGGCGCTCAGGACGCGCCGCTTTCGATAGTGATCTCGACCCAGGCGCCGACCGACGCCGACCTCCTGTCGGTTCTGATTGACGACGCGCTCGCCGGGCACGACCCGCGGACGGTCGTGTCGCTCTACACGGCTGATCCGAATGCAGACGCGTTCGCGGTAGATACGATCCGACAAGCGAACCCGGCGTTGGGGGACTTCCTGAACGAGCAGGAAGTTCTGAGCATGGCCGAGGCGGCACGGCGGATGCCGATGCGTGAGGCGGAGTACCGCAACCTGGTGCTGAATCAGCGCGTCGAGCGCAATGCACCTTTCGTCAGCGCGAGCGTGTGGAAGGCCTGCGCCGGGTCGGTGCCTGAGTTCCGCAGGTTGCCGGTCTATGCCGGGCTAGACTTGTCAGAGGTGTCGGACCTGACCGCGTTGTCGCTCGTGGCGCGAGACGGCGACCGGTACTACCACCGGCCGATGTTCTGGCTGCCAGAGGACGGCATTCGCGAAAAGGCGCGGCAGGACCGTGAGCCATACGACGTTTGGCACATGCAGGGGCACCTGCACTTGTGCCCTGGGCCGACCATCGACTTTCGGTATGTGACCGAGGTGATCGCTGGGCTGTTTGATGGGCTGGACGTGCGGCGTGTCCACTTTGACCGGCACCTGTACCGGCACTTCAGGCCGTGGCTGCGCGAGGCTGGGTTCACCGAGGCGCAGATCGGCGAAGAAGAGGGCGCGCTGTTCCAGCCCTTCAATCAGGGCATTGTGGCCATGACGCCTGCCCTGCGGGACGTGGAGGCGGCGCTGCTGAAGGGCACCCTTGTGCATGACGACAACCCGCTGATGACGATGTGCGCCCGGAATGCCGTGGTGAAGTCGGACGCACACGGGAACCGGAAGCTGGACAAGCAGCGTTCGCGGGGAAGGATCGACGGGATGGTGACGCTGGCGATGGCAATGGCTGCGGCGGTGGAAGACGCGCCGGTCAGCGCAGCGTCCGTCTACGAAGACCGCGGGATCCTGGTGCTCTGACGTGGGTCTTCTGAAGCGCCTGTTCGGTGCGCGGCCCGCGGCCGAAATGACCGTGGGCTCGCCCGCGTTCTACGAGTTCGTCCGGAACGGATTGACCGAGGGGTCTGTCGAGGCTGCACTGAACAACGACGCGGTGCTGCGCGCGTTCGACCTGATCTCGGGGTCAGTTGCGATGCTACCCTTGTCGATCATGCGGCGCGAGGCCGGACGTGTCGTCGAGGCGACGGAGCACCAGCTGTATCCAGTGCTGCGGTTCCAGCCGAACCCGTGGCAGACGGCGCACGAGTTCAAGCAGCTGATGCAGGGCTGGCTTCTGCTGCACGGAAACGCCTATGCACAGATCGTGCGGCAACTGGGTCGGCCGAGATCACTGGTGCCCATCGATCCGCGGCGGGTCACGGTCGAGACCGACGGCGGCATGTTCCCGCTGCGCTATCGGGTTGTGACGACGCGGAACGAGGCGCTGACGCTGCAACCGTCAGATGTGCTGCATCTGCGGGGCCCGTCCATCGACGGCGAAAAGGGTGTGTCCCGGGTGCAAAAGGCGGGCGAGCTGATCCAGACCGCCAACCAGCAGCAGATCGCTGCGAACAGCATCTACCGGAACGGCGTGATCGCGGGGGTGGCCCTTCGGCACCCGGGCAAGCTGAGCCCCGAAGCTGCACAGCGGCTGAAGGCAACGTTCGAGGCCGGGTACGCAGGCGCCGCGAACGCGGGCAAGGTCATGGTGCTGGAGGAAGGGCTGGCACGCGAGTTCCCGCCTGCCACAGCCCGCGATGCGCAGATGGTCGAGATGCGCGGGATGCTGACGGAAAGCATCGGCCGCGTGTTCGGCGTGCCCCGTCCGCTGATGTTCATGGATGACACCTCGTGGGGGTCGGGCATCGAGCAGCTGGCAATGCTATTCGTGCGGTTCGGGCTGGCGCCGTGGTTTTCGACCTGGGAGCAAGCCATCACGCGGTCGCTGGTGCCCTCGGCGGAGCGCGGGGTCATCTACCCCGACTTTGACGAGCGCGAGCTGCTGCGCGGCACGATGAAGGACCAGGGCGAGTTCTTGGCTCGCGCCCTAGGCGCAGGCGGGCATCGTCCGTGGATGACGGGCAACGAGGTGCGGGAGCATGTCGGCCTTGGCCGACACCCCGATGGTGACGGGCTGGTGGCAGCCGGAGAGAGGACCAATGAGCCTGCGCAAACTGCCTGAGGTCAAGGCGTTCGTGCGCCCGCAGTCCTATCAGCCCGACGCGACTGCAGACGCGCTGCAGGAGTGGCGTCCGCGCGCAGCCGAGGCCGACGGGAACGTGATCTCGATCTACGACATCATCGGCGAGGACTGGTGGACTGGCGAAGGCACGACTGCCAAGCGGATCGCGGGCGCGCTGCGCAGCATCGGCACGAAACCGGTCACGGTGAACCTGAACAGCCCCGGCGGCGACATGTTCGAGGGGCTGGCGATCTACAACTTGCTGCGGGAACACCCTGCCGAGGTGACGGTGCGTGTCATGGGGCTGGCGGCGTCTGCGGCGTCGGTCATCGCCATGGCCGGGGACCGGATCGAGATGGGTCTGGGGTCGATGCTGATGATCCACAACTCGTGGGGCATGGTCGTCGGCAACCAGAACGACATGCGCGGCGCGGCCGCTGTGTTCGCCGAGTGCGACGCCGCGATGGCCGACATCTACGCGGCGCGGTCGGGCCGCGACAAGGACGAGATCGGCGACATGATGTCGGCCGAGACCTGGATGCGCGCCGAGCGCGCCATCGAGCTGGGCTTTGCGGACGCGACGTTCGACGCGCCCGAGTATGACGATCAACCGGACGCGGGGCATCGCAAGGCCCTTGCCCGGATCCATGCAACCTTGGCGAAGGCGGGCGTTTCGCGTGTCAAGCGGCGCGCCCTTCTCCGGGAAGCGGCCGGTACGCTCAACGCTGCCGGGACGGCCACGCACAACGCTGGCCTTGATG
>DBBA01000219.1 GCA_002291955.1 Rhodobacteraceae bacterium UBA996
CTGCCGGGGACCGAGTTGCGCGTGGTGCGCGTGGGCGATGGTGCGGGCGATGCGGGGACCGAGGCGATGGCCGCCGCGGCGCAGGCGCTGGCCGAGGAGCCCCGCGCCCGCGTCGCGGGCGTGCTGTTCGTGACCGACGGGCAGGTGCATGACGTGGAGCGTGCGCCGTCGTTCCCCGCGCCGATGAACGTGATCCTCACGGGGCGCGAGGGTGACTGGGACCGCCGGCTGGTGGTGTCGCAGGCGCCGGCCTTTGCCATCCTGGGCGAACCCGTGACGCTGACGCTGCGGATCGAGGATCAGGGCGCGGTGCCCTCGGCGATGGCGGGGCCCGCCGAACTGGCGGCGTCCATCGACGGGGGGGAACCGGTGCGCTTCACCATCCCCACGGGGCAGGCGGTGGAACTGCCCGTGACGCTGCCGCATGGCGGGATCAACGTGATCGAACTGACGACCCCCGTGCAGGACGGCGAACTGACCGACCGCAACAACGCCGCCATCGTGCAGATCAACGGCGTACGCGACCGGCTGCGGGTGCTGCTGGTATCGGGCGAGCCCCACGCGGGCGAACGGACCTGGCGCAACCTGCTGAAGTCCGATTCGGCGGTGGATCTGGTGCATTTCACCATCTTGCGGCCACCGGACAAGCAGGACGGGGTGCCGGTGTCGGAACTGTCGCTGATCGCGTTCCCGACGCGCGAGCTGTTCGTGGACAAGATCGACGAGTTCGACCTCATCATCTTCGACCGCTACCGGCGCCGGGGCATCCTGCCCCTGAGCTATCTGGAGAACGTCCGCACCTATGTGGAGAACGGCGGCGCGGTGCTGGTGTCCGCCGGGCCGGACTATGCGGTGGCCGACAGCCTGTACCGCTCGCCCTTGGGCGACATCCTGCCCGGCTCGCCGTCGGGCCGCGTGGTGGACGAACCCTTCCTGCCGGAAATCACCGACCTTGGCCGCCGCCACCCGGTGACCGAGGCGCTGGAGGAGGAGAGCCGGGCCGAGACGGGGACCGACGCGCCCTGGGGCCGCTGGTTCCGCACGGTCGAGGTGATCCCGGGCGGCGTGACGCCCGAGGGCGCGCAGGTGGTGATGTCGGGCGCAGGCGCCCGGCCCTTGCTGCTGCTCGACCGGGTGGGCGAGGGGCGGATCGCGCTGATGGCATCCGACCATTCCTGGCTCTGGTCGCGCGGCTACGAAGGCGGCGGGCCGGACCTCGAGTTGCTGCGCAGGCTGGCGCACTGGCTGATGCAGGAACCCGAGCTGGAGGAGGAGACGCTGACCGCCACCGCCCGGGGCCAGACCATGACCATCGTCCGCCGCACCCTGGGCGAGGGCGCGCGGTCGGTGACGGTGACAGCGCCCGACGGGACCGAGACGGTGCTGGAGCTGACCGAGGTGTCGCCCGGCCGGTTCGAGGCGGTGTTCGAGGGGCCCGAGATCGGGCTGTATCGTCTGGCCGAAGGCGAGACGACAGCGGTGGCCGCGCTGGGCCCCGCCGCGCCGCGCGAGTTCGAGGAGACCATCGCGACGGATGCGGTCCTGCTGCCCGCGGCGGCCGCGACCAACGGCGGCGCGGTGCGGATCGAGGACGGGGTGCCGACGATCCGCCGCGTGGGCGAGGGTCGCCCGGCGGTCGGCCGCGGCTGGGTCGGGATCACCCCGCGCGAGGCTTACGTCACCGCCGACGTGCGGATCACGCCGTTCCTGCCTGCCTGGGCCTTCCTGCTGATCGCGGCAGGGCTGACGGTCGGCGCGTGGCTGCGCGAGGGGCGGCGGTAGAGGGGCGCAGACCCGGGAGGCTTGACAGAGGGCGGCGGATGGCCGCGGACAGCCGCTGCAACGCCGGTGGTCTGCACTTTATGGCGTCAGGTCGGATGACGGTCGAACGCGCGCTGGTGGCACCGAAGCGGCTGGCCGGTAGGGCGGCCATCCGCTGCCCGGGCCGCTTCGCGGCTGTTCCGGGCGGGGCGCGCATGAACTGGGGCCGTGTACGCATGCCTCGTCCTCAGGCCGCGACTTCCGTGACCTCGGGGATCTCGTCCAGCGCGTGCCACACCGGCAGGCCCAACTCTCCCGCAATCCGCACGTCCTGATCGGCCCCGGCGGACGCCCCCGGCAGGCGCAGGACGCCGTCGCAGCGCTGGAGCAGGCGGTGCGCGGTCGGGTGCATGACCTGGTCCCACAGGGCGCCTCCCGGCGCGCCACCCCCCGCACCCTCGGCTGCCCCGCGCAGGATCGGCAGCGCGGCCCATTCGCCGATCATCGGCACATGGCCCTTGCGGAAGATCGGCCAGGCGGCGGCCTCCAGCCGCGCGAGGTTTTCGGCCATGCGGGCGGGGTCGTCGCCGGTGCCGGACCGGTAGGGACCGGCGATCAGGATCATCATCGGGCGGGACATGCGGGGTTCCTTGTGCTTTCGGGGTTGGATCGAATCGAATCGTGCAATAACGTGTGATATCATGAAGACCCATGCATCACGAGGGCTGACCGCCGCCCGCCGCGCGCTGCTTCTGGACCGGCTGGCCCGGGACGGGGCGCTGGTCGTTACCCCCCTCGCCGCAGAACTTGGCCTGTCCGAGGACACGCTGCGCCGCGACCTGCGGGATCTGGCGGCCGAGGGGCGGCTGTTGCGCGTCCATGGCGGCGCGGTGCCCCTGTCGCCCACCCACGCCCCCGTGGCCGACCGGCGCGCGATGCAGGCGGACGCCAAGGCGCGGCTGGTGCGGGCGGCGGCGGACATGATCGGGGACGGCGCGCTGGTGATCGTCGATGGCGGGACCACGCACATGGGGCTGGCCGATGCGCTGCCCCAGGGGCGCACCTGCACCATCGTCACCCACAGCCCCGCGGTGGCCGCCAGTTTCGAGCCCCATGCGCGGGTCGAGGTCGTGCTGGTGGGCGGGCGGCTGTTCCGGCACTCGATGGTCGCGATGGGACCGGGGACGGCGGCGGCGTTCGGGTCGCTGCGGGCCGACCTGTGCCTTCTGGGCGTGACGGGCGTGCACGCGCACACCGGCCTGTCCACCGGCGACAGCGAGGAGGCGGCGCTGAAGCGGGTGATGATGCAGTCGGCGGCCGAGACGGTCGTGCTGGCGACCCCCGACAAGATCGGCCGGGCCAGCGCCTGGACCATCGCGCCCCTGGACGGGATTGCCGCGCTGGTCACCACGGACGGGCGCCCCGACTGGCTTCCCCCGGGTGTCGCCCATGTGGCGGCGTGACGCCACCCGGGGCGCGCGTCGCCGCGTCGCGGGTAGCGTTGCGCGCGGGGCGGGGCTATAGCGGCGCCTGTAGCCAGTCGAGAAGCGCGCGCGCCCGTGACGTCCGATCCCGCCTCCCTGCCCGTCCTGTCGGTCGTGGTGCCCTGCAAGGACGAGGCGCCGAACATCGGTGCGCTGGTGGACGGGATCGTGGCGGCGCTGCTGGCCGTGGCGCCGTTCGAGGTGATCGTGGTGGATGACGGATCGACCGATGGCACCGGTGATGCGGTGCGCGCGGCGGCGGCGCGGCATGGCCCGCCCGTGCGGCTGGTGCGGCATCCGCGGTCGGGTGGGCAGAGCGCGGCGGTGCACTCGGGCGTGCTGGCCGCGCGGGGGCGGATCGTGCTGACGCTGGACGGCGACGGGCAGAACCCGCCCGAGGAACTGCCGAAGCTGGCGGCCCCCCTGCTGGCCGATACCTCGGGGCGGCTGGGGCTGGTCGCGGGGCAGCGGGTGGACCGGCAGGATACGCTGTCCAAGCGGCTGGCGTCGAAGGCCGCCAACGGGTTGCGCGCCTGGATGCTGCAGGACGATACGCGCGACACGGGCTGCGGGCTGAAGGCGTTCCGGCGCGACGGATACCTCGCGCTGCCCTACTTCAACCACATGCACCGCTATCTGCCCGCGCTGTTCACCCGCGACGGCTGGAAGGTTGCCCATGTGGACGTGACCCATCGGGCGCGGGGCGCGGGGCGGTCGAAGTATTCGAACCTGCAGCGCGCGGTGGTGGGCGCGGTCGATCTGTTCGGCGTGATGTGGCTGATCCGGCGGCGCAAGACGGCCGCACCAGAGACCGAGGGTTAGGCCGATGGACGC
>DBBA01000388.1:0-4868 GCA_002291955.1 Rhodobacteraceae bacterium UBA996
AGGACCGCGAATGGCGCCTGACGCTGGCCAATGACGGGTCGATCAAGGCGGAAGCCGCCGACGTGGTGGGCGCGGGCACGGGCCGTGTCCACGGACCGGCGGTGCAGCTGAACTACCGCATCCGCCTGCCCGAAGAATCCGGCGGCCACGTGCTGGACACCACCGACTGGATGTACCTGGTCGAGAACGGCACCATCATCAACCGCAGCCAGTTCCGCAAGTTCGGCATCACGGTCGCCGAGCTGGTCGCCACCATGCGCCCGAAGGAAGCCGCGTGAGACGCCTGAAGGGCAAGCGCTACTGGCTGGTCGGGGCAAGCGAGGGGCTGGGCCGGTCGCTGGCGGTGAAGCTGGCCCGCGCCGGGGCCGAGGTGATCGTATCGGCCCGGTCGGCGGACCGGCTGGCCGATCTGGTGGCCGAACTGGGCGCCCCGGCCCGCGCCTTGGCGGTGGACGTGTCGGAACGCGCCAGCGTGGCAGCTGCGGCGGCCGAGGTCGGTGACATCGACGGCGTGGTCTACCTGGCCGGGGTCTACTGGCCGCAACCGGCGCAGCGCTGGGATGCCGCGCAGGTCGAGGCGATGTGCGACATCAACTTCACCGGCTGTGCGCGCGTGATCGGCGCGGTGATCGGCCCGATGGTGGCGCGCAATTCCGGGCACATCGTCATCACCGGGTCGCTGTCGGCCTATCGCGGGCTGCCCGGCGCCATCGGCTATGCCGCGTCCAAGGCCGGCACGCTGGCCCTGGCCGAATCGATGCAGGCTGACCTGCGCGGCACGGGCGTGGCGGTGCAGGTGGCCAATCCCGGCTTCATCCGCACCCGGCTGACCGACAAGAACGACTTCTCCATGCCCTTCATCATGGAACCCGATGCGGCGGCGCAGGTGATGTTCGACTTCATGCGCACCGAACGCTTCAAGATCGCCTTTCCCACCGCCTTTGGCCTGTTCTTTCGGGCGTCGAACCTGTTCCCCGACTGGCTGTACTACCGCGTGTTCCGGGGCGGCTGACGCCGCTTGATCCCCGATTGATCCCCGATTGATCCATGTCAGGGCGACCCAACGCCCGTGACCGCAGGATCATTGCTGCGGACAGGGAGGCGACAGATGGACATCAGCCCGGCCAAGGTGGCGCACGTGATCCTGCGGGCGCGCGAGGTGGACGTGAAGGTCGGCGCCTGGGACAGCCCCGGGGATGACGGCGACGCCGACGCGATCCTGGAATCGCGCGCCGACGACGCCACCGCGCAGGAACTGGCCGACTTCATCGCGGGCCTGAACGAGGACGAGCAGGCCGCGCTGGTGGCCCTGGTCTGGATCGGCCGCGAGACCTTCGAGCCCGAGGAATGGGACGAGGCCGTGGCCACCGCCCGGTTCGAGGCGACTGCGCCGACCGAGGACTACCTGCTCGGCATCCCGCTGCTGGCCGAATACCTGGAAGCCGGGCTGGAACGGATGGGCGTGGACCCGACCGAGGCCGAGGACGACCTGTAGGCGCCCCTAGATCCCCAGCACCGTGCGCAGGATCGGCAGCGCCGCGGCGGCGGCAAGGCCGACCACCACGCCCAGCCCCACGCGCTGCAGGAAGCCGCCCGCCTTGCCCGAGAAGGCTGCAAGCGCGCCGCAGACGGCGGCGTAGTAGAGGATCGTCACCGGGTCCATGCGGCCTCTGCTGGCATGCGGTCGCGGGGGCGTCAACGGGGGAGGGAGGGGCGCTGCCCCTCGCCGCCCGTGCCGGGCGGTTCACCCCGGAGTATGTGGGAGAGGATGAAGGGGGCTGCTATGGAATAGCGCCGGGGCGGTGGCGTAGTCCTGCGGCGGGGACAGCGGAGGGCGCGATGCGGCGGATCCTGGGACTTTGCCTGGCGGGGGTGGTGCTGGCGGCACCTGCCGCCGCCGATGTGGCGCTGCTAGTGGGCAATGGCGACTATGGCCGCGCGGGGCAGGTCCGGGGGGCCGCCGACGTGCTGGCGGCGGAAGCGGGCTTGCGCGCCGCCGGGTTCGAGGTGATCGCGGTGCGCGATGCCCGGAGCGCGGACCTTGCGGGCGCCCTGCAACGGTTTGCGGCGGCAGCGCAGGGCGACGCGCGGGTGGTCGCCGTGCTGGCCGGGCGGTTCGCCCATTCCGCCACCGACACCTGGCTTCTGCCGGTGGATGCGGCGGGGACAGGGCTTGGCGCGATGGGGCAGGGGCTGCCGGTGTCGGCGGTGCTGGCCGTGCTGACGGCGGCACCCGGTCAGGCGGTCCTGGTCCTGGGCGGGGCCGAGGCGGGGGCCGCGCTGGCCCCGTTCCTGCGCGACGGGATCGGGCCGGTGGTCGCCCCTCAGGGGGTGGCGGTCGTGACCGGCGCACCCGCGCCCGCCGCGGGCCTGGCGCAGGGCGCGCTGGCCCGGCCGGGGGGCGATGTCGTGGCCGCCGTCGCGCGGGACCGGGCGCTGCGCCTGTCGGGCTATGCGCCCCGCAGCCTGGTGCTGGTGCCCGCCGGGGCCACCCCCGCGCCGGTGCCGGTTCCGCAGGCCCCCACGGTCGAGCAGGACTACTGGCGCGCGACGCGCGACCTGGACACCGCCGCGGCCTATGACAGCTACCTGCGCCGCTATCCCGCCGGGGCCTTTGCGGCCGAGGCGCGGGCGCGCATGGCCGCCCTGGCCGCGCCGCCGGTGTCCGCGGCCGAGACGGCCGAGGCCGCGCTGGCCCTGTCGCGCGACGCGCGCCGCGCCATCCAGCGCGATCTGGCGCTGCTGGGCCACAACACCCGCGGGATCGACGGCATCATCGGCCCCGGCACCCGCGCCGCGATCACCCAGTGGCAGCAAGCCAACGGCATCGTCCCCGCGACCGGTTTCCTGACCGGCGAGCATGTCGCGCGCATCGCCGCGCAGGCCGAACTGCGCGCCGCCCAGCTGGAAGCCGAAGCCCAGGCGCGGCGGCAGGAGCAGGAGCGGCTTGACCGCGCGTTCTGGGACGAAACCGGCGCCCGCGGCGACGAGGCGGGCCTGCGCGCCTATCTGCGCCGCTTCCCCGACGGGCTGTTCGCCGAGCTTGCCACCGAGCGCATCGCCGTGATCGACGCCGACCGCGCCGGGCAGGCGGCGGCACAGGACCGCGCGGCCTGGGACGCGGCGCGCGGCGCCAATACGGTCGAGGCGTATCGCGGCTACCTGCAGGTGTTCCCGCAGGGCACCTTTGCCGAAGAGGCCCGCGCCCGGATCGACGCCCTGACCCAGGCACCCGCGCAGTCGGCGGCCGAGGCGCAGGCGGCCGCGGCCGAGACGGCGCTGGGCCTGAACGCGGTCACCCGGCGGCTGGTCGAATCCCGGCTTGACGCGCTGGACCTGCGGCCCGGTCTGGTGGACGGGGTGTTCGACGACGACACCCGCCGCGCCATCCGCCGCTACCAGACTGCGCGCGCCCTGCCGGTGACCGGCTACCTCGACCAGGACACGGTGGTGCGCCTGCTGGCCGATTCCCTGTTCCGCTAGCCCCAAAGGAAAGGGGCCGCGCGGATGGTCCGGCGGCCCCCGATCACGTCCTGCGGCGCAGGATCAGCCCTGGCGGGCCTTGTAGCGCTTCTGCGTCTTGTTGATGACGTAGACACGTCCCTTGCGGCGCACGATCTGGCAGTCCCGGTGCCGGGTCTTCAGCGAGCGCAGCGAGTTCCTGATCTTCATCGGACCTCTCCTTTGTCGCGGCGCCACGGCGCCCGTGTGTTTCGTTCCGCCCCTTGCGGGGCAATGGTGGGCGGTACTGGGATCGAACCAGTGACCCCTACGATGTCAACGTAGTGCTCTACCGCTGAGCTAACCGCCCGGTCCCGCGGTCTTGTCCGGCCCGCGGGACCGGGTGCACCGGCCCGGGAGGGCGTGATGCAAACGGCAACGGGCGCGGGCACAGGGCGCGCGGGGTCCGGCGGCCTATAAAAGGAGTCGGGAACCGCTTCAAGGGGTTTTGGCGTTCGCGGAAATCGCCCTATAGTTCCCGGACAACCAGGGAGGACCCATGCCGAAGCCGCCGTTCGATCTGTTCCTGCCCGAGCGGCAGGATACGGCGGTCCTCTTCGCATCGGCGCACAGCGGGCGCGACTATCCCCGCGCCTTCCTGCGGCAGACCGTGCTCGACGACATGGCCATCCGGTCGTCCGAGGATGCCTTTGTCGACCTGCTGTTTTCCGGCGCGCCCGATCATGGCGCGCCGCTGATCGCGGCCACCGTGCCGCGCGCCTATGTGGACCTCAACCGCGCGGCCGAGGAACTGGACCCGGCGGTGGTCGAAGGTGCGGCGCGGGCGGTGCACAACCCGCGCGTCGCCTCGGGCCTTGGGGTCATCCCGCGCGTGGTGGCGAACGGCCGGGCGATCTATCGCGGCAAGCTCGGTCAGGCCGAGGCGCAGGACCGGCTGCGCCACGCCTGGCACCCCTGGCACCGGGCGCTGGCCGCGCTGATCGAGGACACGCGGACGCGCTTCGGGCAGGCGGTGCTGATCGACTGCCATTCGATGCCGCACGAGGCGATCGAGAGCATCGCCCACGGGGCCGTCCGCAAGCCCGAGGTGGTGCTGGGCGACCGGTTCGGCGCATCCGCCGCGCCCGATGTCGTGGACCGGGTGGAAGCGGCCTTTGCCGCGGCGGGCCTGAAGGTCGTGCGCAATGCGCCCTTTGCGGGCGCCTATACCGCCCAGCATTACGGCCGCCCGACGCGCGGGCAGCATGTGGTGCAGGTGGAAATCGACCGCTCGATCTACATGAACGAGCAGATGATCCGCCCGAACAACAACTTTGATGCGTTCCGCCTGACGCTGGACGGGGTGATTGCCGACCTTGCGGCCATCGGGCGCCCGCGGCGGATGCCGCTGGCTGCGGAATAGGCGG
>DBBA01000388.1:5274-6813 GCA_002291955.1 Rhodobacteraceae bacterium UBA996
CGCAGCAGGGCCGCGTCCGACCCCGGTGCCCCGATCAGCTGCACCCCGACCGACGGGGTGCCCGTGGGCAGGGTCAGCGCGGCCGACCCCATCACGTTGCCGATCCGGGTGTTGCGCAGCGCCATCAGGTTTTCTGCGGCAAACAGCGCGGGGTCGGCCATGACGGCGGCCAGTTGCGGCGGCAGGGTCGGGATCGTGGGGGTCAGCACCGCATCGACCCCGGCCGTTTCCGCCTGATACGCCGCGCGCAGGGTCCTCAGGCGCTGCCAGGCCGCGATGTGATCGCCTGCGGACACCGCCGCGCCCCCCTCGAACCGCTCGCGGATGGGGGCGAACATGACCGACGGGTTGGCCCGGATCGCCGCCCCCCAGGTGCCCCAGGCCTCGGGCGCGAACAGTTGCGGTGACAGGGCCATCGCGTCTGCCACCTGCGGCACCGCGCGCCGCTCGATCCGGGCACCCGCCCGGGCCAGCCGGTCCACCGCGCCCTCGAACGCCGCTGCGACCGCGGGGGCCAGCGCATCGAGCGCCACCGTCTCGCACACCAGGAACCGTGTACCCGCCAGCGTGGCGCCGCGCAGGTCCACGGCGCGCGCGCCCGTCAGCAACGACAGCGCCAGCGCGGCATCCTCGACCGTGCGGGCCAGCGGTCCGACCGTGTCGAAGGACGGGCACAGCGGCACGACGCCGTCCAGCGACAGCAGCCCGGGTGTGGTCTTCAGCCCCACCAGGTTATTCCAGGCCGACGGCGTGCGCACCGACCCGCCCGTGTCCGACCCGATGGCGAGCGGCGCGATCCGGTGCGCCACCGCCGCGGCCGACCCGGACGACGACCCGCCCGACACCGCGCCCGGATCATTGACGCAAGGGGGCGATGCCGTGACCGGGTTCGCCCCCAGGCCCGAGAACGCCAGTTCCGTCATGTGCGTCTTGCCCAGGCAGACCGACCCCTGCAGCGTCGCGGTCACTAGCACCGCCGCATCCCGGTCGGGCACCCGGTCGCGCAACAGGGCCGATCCGGCCTCGGTCGCCGTGCCCGCCGTGTCGAACAGGTCCTTCCAGGCGACCGGCACCCCGTCCAGCGGATGCCGCCGCAGTCCTGCCTTGGCCCGCGCGGCGGCTGCTTCGGCTTCGGTCCGGGCGCGCGTCTCGGTCATCCGGGCGTAGATGCGGGGGCCCGCCGGATGCGCCGCCGCGGCATCGAGGTATGCCGCCGCCACATCGCGCGGATCGGCGCGGCCCGCCTCGATGGCACGGCCCAGGTCGGCGGCGGTCATGGCGGTCAGGTCGGTCATCGGGTCCCCCTTGGCCGCGCCGACGCTAGCGGCGGTTCGGCGCATGGACAATCCCGGGGGCGGGACCTACCTCGCGCCCCATGGACCAGATGCGCGACATCCTGATCGTGGGGGGCGGCCTGAACGGCACCGCGCTGGCGATGGCCTGTGCGCGCGCGGGCCTGACCGTCACGCTGGTGGAACCCCGCCCCGCCGACACCCGCGCCGATGGTCGCTTCGACGGGCGGTCCTATGCGCTGGCGCT
>DBBA01000388.1:7208-10230 GCA_002291955.1 Rhodobacteraceae bacterium UBA996
ATCGAGGGGATCCGCGTGGCCGACGGCCGCCCGGGCGAGGCCCCCTCGCCCCTGTCGCTGACCTTCGATGCGGCCGAGGTCGAGGATCGGCCGATGGGCTACATGGTCGAGGATCGCCACCTGCGCCCGGCGCTGCTGGCGGCCGTCGCGGCCGAACCGCGGATCCTGTCGGTCACGGGCCGGGTCACCGCGCAACAGGCCGACGACCGCGCGGCAACGGTCACCCTGTCCGATGGCCAGACCCTGCACGCCCGCGTCATCGTCGGCGCCGATGGCCGCGGGTCGGGCACGGCGCAGCGCGCAGGCATCCGGCACATCGGCTGGACCTACAGCCAGACCGCGCTGGTCTGTGCGCTGGAGCATGACAGTCCCCACGGCGGCATCGCCCGGCAGGTGTTCCTGCCTGCCGGACCGCTGGCGGTGCTGCCCTTGACCGGCAACCGCGCCTCCATCGTCTGGTCGGAATCGACCGCGACCGCCCTCGCCATGCAGGCGCTGGACGATGACGCCTACCTTGCCGTGCTGCGCCCGCGCGTGGGCGACGTGCTGGGCGATATCCGTCTGGCGGGCGACCGCTGGACCTACCCCCTCGCGCTGTCCTTTGCCCACAGCTTCACCGCCCCCCGTGTGGCGCTGGTGGGCGATGCGGCGCATGGCGTGCACCCCATCGCCGGGCAGGGCTTGAACGCGGGGCTGAAGGACGTGGCAGCCCTGGCCGAGGTGCTGGCGCTGGCGTCGCGCCGGGGCGAGGATATCGGGCGGTCCGACGTGCTCGCGCGCTACCAGACCTGGCGGCGCTTCGATGCGGCCACGCTGGCGGTGGCGACCGACGGGTTCAACCGGCTGTTTTCCAACGACAACCCGGTGCTGCGGGCGATGCGCGACGCAGGGCTGGCCGCGGTGAACGCCTGGCCCGGCCTGCGCCGCGGCTTCCTGCGCGAAGCGGCGGGCCTGACGGGCGAGTTGCCGCGCCTTCTGGCGGGCCGCCCGATCTGACGCGCGATTGCTGCGTCTGCATAATCATCTTGCGGGCGGTCGCGCAACAATCTACTCCCCCTGCCATCGTCCACGAAACATCCTTGCGAGGCCGCCCATGTCCTTCCGCATCCAGCCCGCCGCCCCCGCGCGCCCCAACCGCTGCCAGCTGTTCGGCCCCGGCTCGCGCCCGGAACTGTTCGAGAAGATGGCAACCAGCGCGGCCGATGTCATCAACCTGGACCTGGAAGACTCCGTCGCCCCCGACGACAAGCCCCGCGCCCGCGAGAACATCATCGCCGCGACTCATGACATCGACTGGGGCCGCAAGCGCCTGTCGGTGCGGATCAACGGGCTGGATACCCCCTACTGGCACAAGGATGTGATCGCGCTGATGGAACGCGCCAGCGACCGGCTGGACCAGATCATGATCCCCAAGGCGGACTGCGCGGCCGACGTCTATGCCGTGGATGCGCTGGTCACTGCCGCCGAGCGGGCGCAGGGGCGCGTGAAGCCCCTCGCCTTCGAGGTCATCATCGAGACCGCCGCGGGCATCACCCATGTGGAGGAGATCGCGGCCTCCTCCCCCCGCCTGCAGGCGATGAGCCTGGGCGCCGCCGACTTTGCCGCCAGCATGGGCATGCGCACCACGGGCATCGGCGGCACGCAGGAGAACTACTACATGGTCCGCGACGGCGCCCGCTACTGGCCCGACCCCTGGCACTGGGCGACGGCAGCCATCGTTGCCGCCTGCCGCACCCACGGCGTGCTGCCGGTGGATGGCCCCTTCGGCGATTTCAGCGATGCGGACGGGTTCCGCGCCCAGGCGCTGCGGGCGGCGACGCTCGGCATGGTCGGCAAATGGGCGATCCACCCGTCGCAGGTCGCCCTCGCGAACGAGGTCTTCACCCCGTCCGAGGCCCAGGTGGCCGACGCCCGCGCGATCCTGGCCGCGATGGAGGAGGCCAAGCGGTCGGGCAAGGGGGCCGCCGTCTACAAGGGCCGGCTCGTGGACATCGCGTCCATGCGCCAGGCCGAGGTGATCGTGAAGGCGGCCGAGCTGATCGCCGCGGGCTGATCCGCACCCGGCTGACGCATCCGTGAGCGCACAAAAGGGGGCGAAGGGTGTACCCTTCGCCCCTGAAGTTCTAGGTGCCGGCCCCCGGGAAACGCGCGAACAGGATCTGGGGACCGGCACCGCAACCCGTGCGCCTTCGCGCCCGGATGCCGGGCGGGGGGTGGCTTGGCACCGCCCCCCGTATCTCTCGGGCGGCTACTCGCCGCCGCCCAGCTGGTGGACATAGGCCGCCACCGCATTGATCTCGGCCAGGGTCAGGCCCTGCGCCGGGCGATAGTCCTTCGACCAGGCGGGCATCACGCCGAAGCGGGTGTTCGTGACCGTGGCGGTCAGCGCATCCACATCGCCACCGTACAGCCAGATCGCGTCGTTCAGGGCGGGCGCGCCCTGGAACGGATCGCCCGCCCCGTCGTCCATGTGGCAGGCGGCGCAGTTGTTCAGGTACACCTCCTGCCCCGGGGCCGCGAGTGCGGCGTCATGCTCCTGCCCCGACATCTGGCGGACATACTGCACGACCTGACCGATCTCCTCGGGCGTCAGCACCTCGCCAAACGCGGGCATCTGCGACCAGCGCGTGTCGGGCGACTGTTCGTTGCGGATGCCGTGGGTGACGGTAAAGGCGATCTCCTCGATCGTCCCGCCCCAAAGCCAGTCGTCATCCAGCAGGTTCGGGTAGCCCACCGCCCCCGCCGCGCCCGACCCGTGGCACTGCGAGCAATGGCTGCGGAACACCGCCGCGCCCTTGTTCACCGCATAGCCCGACAGGTTCGGATCGCCCCCCAGCGCGGAGAGTTCGACATTCGCCAGCGCCTCGTTCAGCCCCGCGTTCTGCGCGTTCACCGTGGCGATATCCTCGGCCACGTTGGCGCGGGTCGAGAAGCCCAGAAGCCCCGGCGTCGCCCCGCTGATCAGCGGCCACGCGGGGTAGGCGACGGTATAGCCAATCCCCCAGATGATGGTGATGTAGAA
>DBBA01000084.1:0-10441 GCA_002291955.1 Rhodobacteraceae bacterium UBA996
GCGCCCAGCGTGCGTGCCGCCAACACCGTGTCGCGCCCGATGGCGGCCAGGGCGCCACCGATGATCAGCGTCATGAAGGGGATCGTCTTCCACACGGTCGCGATGATGACCCCCACCGCCCAGTCGTCGCGGACAAGCTTCGGCAGGCCCACGCCCAGCGGCGCCAGCACCCGCGCCGCCGTGCCGCCCCGGTCGAACAGCGTCATCACGATGAAGGCCGCGACGATCCCCGGCACCACCAGCGGGACCTTGTTGAGCGCGAGGAACAGCCGCCGCCCCGGAAAGGTCTGCGCCAGCACCACCGCCAGCGGCAGGGCGATGGCAAGGCTGACCAGCGTCGGCACGACCGCCAGGTAGGTGGAGAACACCAGCCCGTCCACATAGGCGGGCGTGGTGATCAGCTCGCGGTAGAATTTCAGCGTCGGGCCGCCGTCGTGTCCGCGGGTCAGGATCCCGAAGCTCGCCAGAACGGCGAGTGCCAGCGGCAGGCCGAACAGCAGGACCAGATACCCGGCCCCGGGGGCAAGCAGCAGCGCCACGGTCAGGGGGCGGGCTGCGCGGGTCATTCCGCGGCCGCGCTTTCCGGCGCGTCGGACCCAGCGACGGGGCGACCGGGATCGGCGGCCTCCGGGACAGCGGCGACCTCGGCCAGCGGATGCGGCGGCACCCGCAAGGACAGGGTGACATCCGTGACCTCGGGCAGCAGAGGCACGCCCGACCCGGTTTCGCGCACGCGCAGCACGCTGTCGCCCAGCACGACGCGGTATTCCACCGCGGCGCCCAGGAAGGTGCGCGCCGTCACGCGCGCCTGTCCCTGTGTCGTGGGGATCAGGGCGATATCCTCGGGGCGGATCGACACATGGCCTGCGTCCACGCCGAAGGCCACCGCGGGCAGTGCCTCGCCCCAGGGCAGGATCGTGCGGCCCGCGCGATGGACCACCGGCACCACGTTGGTCTGGCCCAGGAATTCCGCCGTGAAGCGGGTGCGCGGGCGGCGGTACAGCGCCTCGGGTGCGCCGTCCTCGACGATCCGGCCTGCGCGCATCACCAGGATGCGGTCGGACAGGGCCATTGCCTCGGACTGGTCGTGGGTGACGTAGATCGTGGTCACACCCAGCCGGTCGGTGAGCGCGCGCAAGTCCTCGCGCAGCTGGTCGCGCAGTTTCGCGTCGAGGTTCGACAGGGGTTCGTCCAGAAGCAGCAGGTCGGGTTCGATCACCAGCGCGCGGGCCAGCGCCACGCGCTGCTGCTGGCCGCCCGACAGTTCGCGCGGGTAGCGGGCGGCAAGGTGCCCGAGGTCCACGAGGTCGAGCGCGGCCGCGATCCGCGGCGCGGCGGCGGCGCGCGCGATGCGGCGCATCCGCAACCCGAAGCCCACGTTCTGCGCGACCGTCATGTGCGGGAACAGCGCGTAGGACTGGAACACGAGGCCAACGTTGCGCGCCTCGGGCGGCAGTCCGTCCACCCGGCGGCCGCCGATGCGGATCTCGCCCGCGTCCGGCGTGGCGATCCCGGCGACCATGCGCAGGATCGTGGTCTTGCCGCAGCCCGAGGGGCCCAGGAGCGTGACGAAGGCGCCATCGGTCACGGACAGGTCAAGCGGTTCGACAGCGCGGGCGCTGCCGAAGGACTTCGAAATGCCCGAGAGGTGCAGGTCTGCCATGGATGCGGGCCGGCACCCGCGATGGGGCGCCGGCCACGTCCTGTCGGGTTACTGGCCGATGACCTCGGCCACGAAGCGGTCGGTCGCGGCCGAGGACACGACGCCCGCGATCCGCCCGCGCGACCGTTCCTGATAGACCGGCGTCGGGATCAGCCAGGCGGCCTTGGCCGGGTCCACCGCGCCCGACAGGTCCAGCCCCGTGCGGGCCGTGCGCGACCCGTTCAGCGTGGTCTTCATCACCTGCGCCTCGTCCGTCATCAGCCAGTTGACGAACAGAAGCGCGGCTTCCACCCGCTCGGTCCCGGCGGGGATCATGATGCCGTCGCCGTCGCCGACCTGGCCCGATTCCAGCAGCGTGACGCGCACGGTCGGCGGCAGAAGGCCGCGCCCGATGTAGTCGAACGTCTGGTCTTCCCAGACGGTGCCGACCGTCGCCACGCCGTTGGCCATCAGGGTCAGCGTGTCGGTGTTGCCGTTGGTGATCTCGACCAGGGGCTTCAGTTCGGTGAAGTAGGCCATCACCGGGTCAAGGCAGGGACCGGCGGCCCATTCCTTGGCCTGGTCGGCGGTCAGGCTGAAGTCCTTCGCCTGGGCCACGCAGTCGGGCGTGGCGAGCGCGAGGATCGCGCTTTCCAGGAACCCGCCGCCCGACCCGCCGCGCGCGGGCGAGGTCATGGCGAACTTGCCGGGGTTGGCCTGGGCCCAGGCAAGGATCGCGGGGAAATTCTGCGGCACGTCACCTTCGGCAATGGCGCGGGTGTCGTAGCCGATGCCGGTCTGGTTGCGGTGATAGGGGACGACGACCCCGCCGTGGACATACCCGCGCGAGATGGTGGCGGCGGCTTCGGCCAGGTCGGGGGCGGCGGGCAGGCCGGTGTGCAGCGGCAGGTTGGCGATCACGCCGGCCTCGTTGGCCACGCGGACCTGACCGTTCGGCATGAAGAACACGTCCACCGGCGACGGCTGGTTCGCGTCCTTTGCGGCCATCAGCTGCTGCACCGCGGTCTCGCCGTTGACCGGATAGTATTCCACATCGATGCCCGGATAGGCGGCCTCGAAGGCCGGGATCAGGTTGTCGGCAAACAGCGGCGCGAAGCTTTCGGTGAAGTCGTAGAACACCACCTTGCCTTGCGCCTGTGCGGCGGGCAGCAGCGTCGCCTCGAACGTCTCGGGCGTCAGGGCGGACAGGTCCACGACCGATTTCACGTTGAAGCTGTCGGCGCCGACCGGCTCGAACGCCAGCGCGGCAGCAGGCAGAAGGATCGCAAGCGCGGACACGGACAGGCGCAGGCTGGACGGGGTCATCGGTGGCTCTCCATGAAAGGGGCGGGCGGACCGGGGCGGTGGCCCCGCGTCGCGCAACATCCGCGACTGGACACCGGGATCGCCACAGTCCGAAGACGAACGGGCGACATTCGGATCAAGGTTTTGCAACGTCTTTGTTGCACCCGGAGGGGCGATGGTCCGGGGGCGCCCCCTTCAGGGACCGAGCAGCGCGACCCGCGTCCCGGCCGGGTCGTCCGTGGTGATCTGGTCGGCGCACAGGGCGACGGCGGCCCGGGCGGCGGCAAGGTCTGCGGGCCCGGTGTCGCGGAAGGTGTAGACGTCCACCTGCCGCCCGGCGGCGCGGAACGGCGCGACCAGGTCCGCGCCGCGCGCGGCGGCCAGTGCCACCAGGTGGCGGTCGAGGTAGATCATCCGCGCGTCGGGCATGGCCGCGAGGGCCTCGGACGCGAAGGCGTCGAAGCGGCCGGTGCGGGCCAGGTCCACCGACGCCTGCGCATGGCAGGGGTCGTAGCCCACGGCCACCTCCGCCGCGTCCGCCAGCCGCAGGACGGCCCCCGCGTCGCCCCCCGACAGGATCAGGTGCGGCGCGATGGGCGCGACCGCAGCGGCAAAGCCCGCGACGTTGCCCGGCGTCAGGGCATCCGCGTCCACCTTGAGGTCCAGTTGCAACAGCGCGCCGGCCCCGATGTCGCCCGCCGCCGCGTCCCGCGCCAGGCGCGACAGCGTGCCGACCGGAATACCGGACGAAGCCCCCGCCCCGTCGCGCAGATACGCGCCCGCCAGGTCCGCCGCCGTCATCGCGGCAACCGGCCCCCGCCCGGTCGTCTCGCGGTCGAGCGTCGCGTCGTGGATCACCGCCCAGTCGCCGCAGGCCAGGGGGTGGATGTCCACCTCGACACTCGCGCCGACGGCCAGTCCTTGCGTGATGCGGGCGGGCGAGAACGCCATGTCGCCCGCCTGCCGCCGCGCGCGGTGCCACTTCAGCGCGACGCGATGCCCGTCCGGGGTGATGTGAGCGATGGGTTCAAGCATCGACAGCCACCGGAGCTGCGCCCGGCGCCGTGTCGGACACCCACAGCACCCGGTCGTCGCGGTACAGCGTGTGGCGCCGGGGCGTGACGGTGACGGGCATGCCCGGCGCCGCATCGGGCGCCTCGGGCAGGTGCGCCTTGACACGCGTCCCCTCGGGCAGGTCGATCTCGGCGACCGCGTGGCTGCCGAAGTCGGTCACCCGGTGCAGCCGCCCCGCACCCGTGCCAAAGCTCACCGCCAGCGCCTCGGGCCGGACGGCCAGCAGCGCGGGGCCATCGGCCACCGGCGCGGCCAGCACCATCGCGCCCTGCACGAAGCGCCCGCCCGCGACCTCGCCCGCGATCAGGTTCATCTGCCCGATGAACCCCGCGACAAAGGGCGTGGCGGGGGCGCGGTACAGCCGGTCGGGGCGGTCGGCCTGCTGTACCCGGCCGCGGTCCATCACCACGATGCGGTCGGCCAGCGCCAGCGCCTCGTCCTGGCCGTGGGTCACGAAGACCATCGTGATGCGCAGGCGCTTCTGCAGGTCCCGCACCTCCTCGCGCAGGCGTTCGCGCAGGTGCTGGTCGAGGCTCGCAAAGGGTTCGTCCAGCAGCAGGATCTTCGGTTCCAGCACCAGCGACCGCGCGAGCGCCACCCGCTGCGCCTGCCCGCCCGACAGCTGGTCGGTGCGGCGGGGCCCGTAGCCCGGCAGGCCGACCGTGTCCAGCGCGGCATCCACCCGCTGCGCGACATCCGCACGCGACAGGCCGCGCAGGCGCAAGCCGAAACCGATGTTGCCCGCGACGGTCATGTGGGACCACAGCGCGTGCGACTGGAACATCATCGAGGTCGGGCGTCGTTCGGGCGGCAGGTGCGTCACATCCTGCCCGTCGATCAGGACGCGACCCGCGGTCGGCCCTTCGAACCCGCCCACCATGCGCAGGACGGTGGACTTGCCCGACCCCGACGGGCCCAGAAGGCAGACCAGTTCGCCGTCCCCCACGACCAGGTCCACGCCGGTGACCGCCGCGGTCGTGCCGAATGACTTGCCCAGGGATTGCAGCGTCAGCGTGGCCATCTATCCCCCCAACCCCCGGCCCAGCGCCTCGGGCCCCATCCAGCGCCGTGCCATCAGCAGGAACAGGAACGACGGCACCCACAGCATCAAGGACAGCACCGCGCCCAGTTGCACCACAAGCTGGTTGTTGATGAAGGAAATCATCAGGATCGGCATGGTGCGCACATGCGGCGCGCCGATCAGCCAGGCGCCCTCGGTTTCATAGAAGGTGCCGACGAAGGTCAGAAGGATCGCCGCGGCAATGGCGGGGAACGCCTGCGGCAGGGTCACCGACCAGAACACGCGGATCGGCCCCGCGCCCACGTCGCGGGCGGCCTCCTCCAGGCGGCGGTCCACGTTCTGGAAGGCGGCGGTCGGGATCCAGATCATGAACATCAGGGTGTTGACGAGCTGGATCAGCACCACCCCCCAGAAGGTGCCGACAAGGCCAAGCGTCAGGAAGATCGTAGCGATCGAGATCAAGAGGCCGAAGCGCGGGAAGGCCTGGATCGTCAGGAACGACAGGAACAGCACGTCGCGGCCGGGGAAATCCAGCCGCGCAAAGGCATAGGCCGCGGGCAGGCAGATCAGCGCCGACAGAAGCGTGACGACAAAGGACAGCTGCAACGACACCGACAGCGCCGCCCAGACATCCGCCCGGCCCAGCGTCATGCCCCAGTAGCGCAGGCCCCATTCCTGCGGCAGCAGAGACGGGAACCGCCAGACCTCGGCAAAGGCCCACAGGCCGACCACGACCAGCGGGCCGATGATGACCACCGCCATGACGGCGGCCAGCACGATGCCGGTCCAGTCCACATCGCGCCAGGCCAGGCGCAGGTCCGCCGTGCTCACCGCGCCATCCTTCGCCGGTTGGCCGCGATTGACCGGACATAGAACCAGCCGAACGCCGCGCAGAACAGGAAGGTCACGACGGCTTGCGTGCGCGCCTGCACGGGGTCCAGCACGTCGCCAAAGGTGCGCTGCATGAAGGGGCCCATCATTTCGGGCGCCGCCGGGCCGAGCAGGTAGGGGAAGGTGAAGGCCGAGAACAGGCCAAGGACGACGAAGGACGCGGCCACCAGGATCGACGGGCCGATCCGCGGCAGGATGATGTGGCGGAAGGTGGCGATGCGCCCCGCGCCCACGTCGCGCGCGGCCTCGACCGCCTGCGTGGACACGCCCGACAGGCCCGCGAGCAGGATCACCACGGTAAGCGGCAGGTTGTCCCAGACGAACCCGATCACCGGGCCCCAGACGGTCAGGTAGGGCGAGCGGATGCGCGGCAGGCCGATGTTGGCCAGGATGATGTCCACCATCCCGTTCGGCCCCAGGACGCGCACGAACGCATAGGCCAGGATGATCGACGGCACGAACAGCGGGAAGATCGCCAGCGCCTGCACCACGGCCGCCGCGCGGCCCGTGCGGAACCGCAGGTAGATCGACAAGGGGATCGCGATCGCCATCAGGATCGCGGTGGACACGGCGGTGGTCCAGATCGTGATCCACAGGTTGCCCAGCGAATAGCCGTCGCTGAAGAAGAACCGGTACGACGCGACCGAGAAGCGCGCGCCTGTCCCGTCGGGCCCCGGCAGCCACAGCGTGTCGAGGATCGCGAGGCCAATGGGCCAGACGATCATCGTCATCACCATGGCCACGGGCAGCGCGACAAGGATCAGCCCCGTCACGCGCCCGGATGCGTCGGGGCGGCCCGTCGCCGCCCCGCCGGATGTCGCGGTGTCTGTCACGCGGTCAGTCGCGCGTCACGTTCGGCGCGACGTTGCGGTACCAGCCGTCCGACACCGCCGCCCCCCAGTCGCCGCCCGGGAAGGTCGGGATCGACGCAGGCACGACCGCAGCAAAGCGTTCCTGCAGGTCGGCGGGCAGTTCGCTCCACGACACGCCGGGGAAGCCGCCGATGCCGGTGACGATGGCCGTCTGGATTTCCGGCGTCAGCAGGAAGTCGGCCAGCGCGATCGCCATGTCCAGGTTTTCCGCGTTGGTCGGCACCACCGACTGGCTGAACCCGCCCGCAAGCGGCAGGTCGGTCAGCTGCACGAGGCCGGTCGTTTCCGGCAGCACGCCCTGGTTGATCGCCTGCAGCGCCTGGTCGGACCACGCCGGGATCATCGTCACGGCACCCTGGGCCAGCAACTGGATCGAGTTCGCGTTGCCCGAGGTATAGGCCCCCGCGTCGAACAGCGACGGCGCCAGGTCGGCCAGGATGTCGAACCCGCCGGCCAGCATCCCTTCGGCCTTGGCCGCGTCGAAGTTGGCGACGGTGAACAGCGACGGGTCGCGGCCGTTCGCCTCGTGGATGGCGCGGCGCACGAAGTTGCCGCCCGACCCGCCCTTGTCGGGGCGGTTGTAGATGAACTGGCCGGGGTTGGCCTTGATCCAGTCCACCAGTTCCGCCCAGGTGCGCGGCGCCTCGTCCTGGCCAAGCTTCGTGGTGTCGAACGCCAGCAGCACCTGGCTGCCGCGGTAGGGCAGGCCGAAATTCGTCTGGATCGCCAGCGGGTTGACCCGTCCGTAGTTGGCGATGCCCGCCTTGGTCCAGTCCACCCACAGCCCGGCGTCGATCCCGCCCGCGGGCAGGTTCGGGTCGTGCTGTTCGATGATGTCCAGCAGCGGGCCGGTGCCCGTCTGCAGCGCGGCCAGCGCGCGTTCGGCGATGGCCTGCGTCCCGCCACCTTCGCGCGCGATCACCACGTTGATCTGCACGCCGGGGTTCGCCGCCTCGAACGACGGTTTCACCACGTTCGACCAGAAGTCCGAGATGTTGGCGTCGGAACTGGTGTACATGTTGAGCGTGGCCCCCTGCGCGCGGGCAGGGCGCATCAGCGCAGGAGCGGCAAGGCCGGCAAGGCCGAGCTTCATCAGGGAGCGGCGGTCCATGGATCCTCCGGGACTGCGTGTGGTGTGGGGCCCGGTGCCGGACCGACCCCGGGCCGGTCCCGTCGCTACGGCGCGAACGTGACAGTCCGCCGACAGATGGGTGACACCGGGATGATACCTGCGGTGCCGTCGCCGCGCTGTCATGCGGAACGGCTATGCGGGACCGGCCCGATGCGAGCCTTGCCATGCCGGAAGCTGACCCCTCGTCCGTCCACGCCCTGCCGGCCGAGGCGCGGGGGCGCCTGACGCTGGACGACATGGCGCGCCACGTGACGGCGCTGCGGGTGGCGGTGCCGCCCGGCACGGCGGCGCTGTCCGTGACCTTCGACCACGCGCCGCGGCATCCCGGGGCGGGGGACATTCCGCACCAGCTGTCGATCTCGGTGATCGGACCATCCGGCCCGCGCGGCACGCGGCACAATCACCTCGACCAGTCGGTGCGGATCGGCGCCGCGTCGGCCAGCCCGGGCTACCGGCCCGGCCCCCTGGAACCCGGGGTCTGGACGGTCGAGATCGACGTGCACCGCATCCTGCCGCCGGGCGGGATCGACTGGCGCGTGACCGCCCGGGCCGCGGTCGATGGCGCCGACCCGGTGGCGCCTGGCGCGGCATCGCCGGATGTGCCGGGCCAGAGGCCGGGCTGGTTCCGTGGCGACCTGCACCGTCATACCGACCATTCCGATGCGGTCTGGACGCCCGCCGCCATGGTCGCCGATGCCCGCGCCCGGGGCTACGACTTTGCCGCGCTGACCGACCACAACACCGTGTCGGCCCTGCCCTTCGTGCGCGCGGCCGCGGGGGCCGGTCTGCTGATCCTTCCGGGGCAGGAACTGACCGGGTTCCACGGTCACGCCCTGGCGCTGGGGCCCGGTTCGGGGATGGGCCGGCAGCACGACTGGCGCATCCGCGATGGCCAGACCATGGCTGCCCGGGCGGCCGAGGTGCAAGCGGCGGGCGACCTGTTCGTGATCGCCCATCCGATGAGCGCGGGGCACCCGTTCTGCACCGGCTGCTTCTGGGCGCACCCCGAAGTGATGCCGGGCCCGGCGCGCCTGGTCGAGGTCTGGAACGGTCCCTGGGGGACGGAGCCGAAGAACCCGCTCGGGCTGGACCTGTTCCACGGCTGGCTGAACGCCGGGAACCGGCTGGTGGCGACCGCCGGTTCCGACGATCACGGCCGCCATGGCCCGGACGCGCGTCCCGGGCATGTGCTGGTCCATGCCGCCGCGCTGTCGGTCGCGGCGATCCTGGCGGGGCTGCGCGCGGGCCATGTCATCCTGACCGGCGGTCCGCGCCTGTCGGTCGCGGCGCGGACGATGGACGGCGGGCTGCGGCTGCCCGGTGACGTGATCCCGGTGGCATCCGGTCTGGACGTGGTCTGGCAGGGCGCCGCGCCGGGCGGGTCGGTCCGACTGGTGACCGGCCGTCGCGGTGAGGGGGGCACCCGCATCGCCTGGACCGGCAGCGCGCCCGCGGCGAGCGGGGACGACGGGGCGGTGCACGTTCCGGCCGATGCCCTGTCCGGGGCGGACTGGGCGATGGTCGAACTGCGCGCGCCCGACGGAACACCGGAAGCCATCGCCAACCCGGTCTTCGTGGGCGACTGGCCGGGGTCCTGAGCGGCACCGCCCTGCGTTGCGCCCCGTCCGGTGTCCGCGCCAGCCTGCCGCGGCATGGCTTGCCACGCCGCCCGACCCGGTATCATCTGGCTGAGACCGTCCCGAACGCAGGCCGCCGATGACCCCCAGATACGCGCAACGGATGGACGGAGTGCAGCCGTCGGCCATCGGCGCGCTCTTGGCGCTGGGGGCAGACCCCTCGATCATGTCCTTTGGCGGCGGCTACCCCGATGCCGGGCTGTTCCCGGGCGACAAGCTCGAGGCGATCTTTCGCGACATCCTGCGCGCCCCGGGCGGGGCGGCGATGCAGTACGCGCCGTCGGACGGCCTGCCGCGCCTGCGCGAACAGGTGGCAGACCTGATGACCGCGGACGGCACGCCTTGCGGGGCGGACGACGTGCTGATCCTGCAAGGCTCGCAACAGGGCCTCGACTTCGCCGCGCGGATGCTGGTGAACCCGGGCGACGTGATCGTGACCGAGGATCCGACGTTCCTGGGTGCGCTGATCGCCTTTGCGCCCGCCGAGCCGCGCTATGCCGCCGTGCCCGTGGACGGCGACGGGATGCGGACAGACCTGCTGGAAGCGGTCCTGCAAGCGACGCCCCGGGCGCGCATGGTCTATACCGTGCCCGATTTCCAGAACCCGACCGGCGTCACCCTGTCGCTGGCCCGCCGCCGCCACCTGATCGAGCTTGCCAACCGCCACGACCTGATCGTGCTGGAAGACACCCCCTATCGCCAGATCCGCTTTGCGGGCGACAGCCTGCCCACGCTGAAGTCGCTGGATACGGAAGGACGAGTCATCCACCTCGGCAGCTTTTCCAAGGTGCTGGTGCCCGCGCTGCGGATCGGCTGGGCGGTGGCCTCGCCCGACCTGCTGGCGCGGCTCAAGCTCCTCAAGGTCGC
>DBBA01000084.1:10785-16242 GCA_002291955.1 Rhodobacteraceae bacterium UBA996
GCCGACACGCAGACGTCCACGCTCAACATGGCCGCGGCCAGCCTGTTCCTCGACCGCCACGACCTGATGGCGCATGTGGCGACCCTGCGCGCGGCCTATGCGCGCAAGAAGGACGCGATGCTGGATGCGATCCGGCGCCACTTCCCGCAGGACATCGCCGTGACGGACCCCGACGGCGGGCTGTTCACCTGGGCGACCTTCCCCGGCGGGTTCGATGCCACCGCCTTCATGCGCGATGTGGCGCTGCCCCGGGCGCGGGTGGCCTATGTGCCGGGGGAAAGCTTCTTTCCGGTGACCCCGCGCCCGAACTTCGCGCGCTTGAACTACTCTTCCCCGTCCGAGGCGGTGATCGAGGCCGGGATCGCCGCGCTGGGATCGGCGCTGCGGTCCTGGCGCTCTGCATAAGGAACGCCCCGATGCCCGTGACCCTGCACACCCCGCCGGCGCCCGCGCTGACCGCAGGCGAGATCGCCCGCTGGGCCGCGGTCCCCGTGGCGGTGGCGGTGGACCTTGGCCGCGACGCGGGCCAGATCGACCCCGCGATCCGTCCCCTGCGCCCGGCGGGCCAGCAGCCGCGCCTGTTCGGCCAGGCCGTGACCCTGCGCTGCGAGCCGCCCGATTTCGGCGCGGTCCTGCACGCGCTCGACGTGATCGCCCCCGGTCAGGTGCTGGTGATCGACGCGGGCGGGCACCGGGATACCGCGATGATCGGCGACATCCTGTCGGGCCACCTGCGTGCCCGGGGCGTGGCGGGGCTCGTCTGCGACGGGGCGGTGCGGGATACCGGCACGCTGGGCGCCTGGGACGACTTCGCGGTGTTCAGCCGCTGGGTCACCCCGCGCGGGCCCACGGGTGCCGACCGCGGTGCGGTCAACCTGCCCGTCGTGGTGGGCGGCTGCGCGGTCGCGCCGGGTGACCTGATCCTGGGCGACGACGACGGGCTGGTGGCCCTGACGCCCGCCGTGGTGCGGGGCCGCATCGGCGATGCCGAGGCGAAGCTGGCGCGCGAGGCAGGCTGGATCGCCGCGCTGGCGGACGGCCGGTCCGCGGCCGAGGTCTTCGGCCTGATGCCGCCGGTCAGGGTCTGACGGTCAGGGGCTGGGGGCCGCGCCCCGGCCGGGGCGGATCAGTCGAACAGGTCGATCTCCTCGTTGATGTCGGCGATCAGGTTCATCCGGTCGGCCGCGGGCGCACCGGCGTGCCCGATCAGCGCGATCGCCATCAGGCGGATCACGCTGGCCAG
Source organism: Rhodobacteraceae bacterium UBA996 (assembly GCA_002291955.1). Classification (GTDB taxonomy): domain Bacteria; phylum Pseudomonadota; class Alphaproteobacteria; order Rhodobacterales; family Rhodobacteraceae; genus UBA996. Next base: position 12,029 of record DBBA01000084.1, read on the forward strand.
CGTGGTGTGGCTGGACACCGCGCCATAGGTCGCCACATGGCAGCCGATCACCAGCCGCGAGAACCGCGTCGCCGTGGCGTAGTAGCGGTGGTCGGTCAGGGTGATGACGTTCATCCGCGTGGTCCGCGCGTAGGACGTCAGCGCCGCCTGGAACTTCGGCCGGGGTTCCAGCGTCAGCAGGACCAGCGCATCGCGCGGGCCGGTCATCGCCAGATCCTCGGCCCAGGCGCCGGGGTTCGCGGCCATCAGGTGCACGTCGGGCCGCAGGCGGGCAAGCGTCAGCCGCGCCAGCCGCGCCAGCCCGTCCTCGGCGCCGAACCCCATGCACCAGACCCGCGGCGCATCATGGATCAGCCGCGCGGCCTCGGTCAGCAGGTCGGGGCGCATCTCCTCGAAGGTGCGGGTCAGGTTCAAGAGTTCCAGCGCCAGATGGTCGGCGATGGACCGGCCCAGCACCGGCCGGTCCTGCGCGACCCGGGAATAGGCATAGGGCTGGGTGCGGTTGCGTTCCTCGCGCGCCTGGGCGCGGGCTTCCTCGAAATCGGTATACCCGAGGTTGCGGAAGAACCGCGCCGTCGTCGCCTTGGACACGCCCGCCAGCGCCGACAGTTCGGTGGCGGAATGGGTTTCGATCAGCGCCTGATTCTCGAGCAGAAGCGCCGCAAGTTTCTGCTCGGCCCGGGTCAGGTGGCTGATTTTCTCCTGAAGTCGCAGGGTTAGGCGCGTTGCCATTCTTTGATCGGCCCGACGTTCATCCGCTTGCCCAAACGAAACACACGTTTCATTGTGATGAAACGGTGAAACGACTGCGGGGGCGAGCATGTCGAAGTCGCGGATCATCCGCCAGCAGATTTGGGGCCGGCTGGCCGACGTCGCCCGGCCCGATACCCGCTTCCACATGAACTTCGCCGAGGTGATCCCCGACTTCGAAGGGTCCGACGCCGCGACCGACCACGTCTGGAACATGCCCGCCTGCCGGGCCTCGACGTTTTCCTTCATCACGCCCGACAACTGCCTGGTGGACCTGCGCCGCCGCCTGATCGCCGCGCGCAAGCCGTTCGTGATGTCCACCTACGGCATCTGGCGTGGCTTCCTGCTGATGGAACCCGGGATGGTGCCCCCGGGGGCCGAGGTCTACGCCGCCTGGCTCGACGGGATGGAGCATTTCGCCCGCCCGATCACGCTCGAGGAAATCGCCCGCCGTGGCCGCTTCGACTTCATGGTCACGGGTGCCTCGGCCGTGTCGGTCGATGGTGTGCGCTTCGGCAAGGGGCACGGGTTCTTCGACCTCGAATGGGGCATGTTCACCGACCTTGGTCTGGCCGACCAGGACACGCCGGTGGTCGCCGTGGTGCACGACTGCCAGATTGTCGAGGAAAAGCTGACCCCGTCGGAAACCGACATCCTGGTCGATCACATCGCCACGCCCTCGCGCCTGTTGCAGGTGGACCGCCGCGCGCGGCGTCCGCATGGCGTCAAGTGGAACCTGCTTGACCCCAGGCAGATCGCCGACACCCCCCCGCTGCGGGAATTGCAGCGCATCCAGGGCCTTGCCTGACCCCCAACCGCCAAAGGAGCCGTCCCATGCGCCTCTCGCTCAACCGCCGATCCTTCCTGTCCGCCACGGCCGCCACCGCCGCCCTGCCGATGCTGCCGGGGCGCGCGCGCGCGGCCACGCCGTTCACCATGCAGGCCGCGTGGATCAACGACGCCGAATTCGCGGGCTACTTCCTGGCGATGGACCAGGGCTACTACGCGGCCGAGGGGATCGACCTGACCTATCTGCCCGGCGGGCCCGACGTGATCCCCGAAGCGACCATCGTCGCGGGCCGCGCCGATGTGGCGCTGACCACGCCCGACACCACGATCAAGGCGATCCTGGAACAGGGCGCGAAGTTCAAGATCATCGGCGCGCAGTACCAGAAGAACCCCATCGGGATCGTGAGCCTTGCCAAGGCACCGATCCTGACCCCCGCCGACATGGTGGGCAAGACCATCGCCGTGCCGCCCGTCAACACCATCAGCGTGGAAGCCGTGCTGGCGATGAACAACATCGACCGCGCCAGCGTGAACATCGTCCCCTATGCCTACGACCCCACGCCGCTCATCAAGGGCGAGATCGACGCCAGCCTCGATTTCACGACGAACGTGCCCTACACGATCGAACAGGCGGGCGAGGAAGCGGTGTCCTTCCTGCTCTACGACTTCGGCTACACCATCTACAACGACACCGTCGTGGTGACCGAGGACGTGCTGGCCACCAGGCGCGCGGAAATCGTCGCGTGGCTGCGCGCCAGCCGCAAGGGCTGGGACGAGAACTTCGTCGATCCCGCGGCCTGGCCGCCCAAGTGGGAGACGACGCATTTCGCAGGCACCGGCCGCACCATCGCGAACGAGGTCTTCTTCAACACCGCGCAGATGCCCCTGATGGTGAACCCCGCGGGCATCTTCGCGATGACCGAGGACGGCATTGCCGCCAACATCGAGGCGCTGGGCAAGGTGGGCATCAACGCCACGCGCGAGATGTTCGATACCACGCTCCTCGAGGAGATCTGATGTCGGCGCCCGCAGGGATCACCCTTGCCGGCCTGTCGCGCACCTTTTCGGCGCGCGGCCAGCCGGTCGAGGCCCTGCGGGCGGTGTCCCTCGACTGCCCGCCCGGCAGCTTCACCGCGCTGATCGGGCCGTCGGGCTGCGGCAAGTCCACCATCCTGCGCGCGGCCCTGGGGCTCGACCCGCCCGATGCGGGCAGCGTGACCATCGGCGGGCAGACCCCGGCCGCGGCCACCCGCGCGGGGGTGACGGGCGTTGCGTTCCAGGACGCGGCACTTCTGCCCTGGCGGACGGTCGCGCAGAACATCGCCCTGCCGCTGGAGGTGCTGGGCCGCCCGACGCGCCCCGCCGCGCCCCGCATCCGCGACCTGATCGCGCTTGTGGGCCTCAAGGGGCGCGAGGATGCGCTGCCCGGCGAGTTGTCGGGCGGCATGCGCCAGCGGGTCGCCATCGCCCGCGCGCTGGTGACCGAACCGCGCGTCCTGTTCCTGGACGAACCCTTTGGCGCGCTCGACCAGATCCTGCGGCGCCAGATGAACATCGAACTCCAGCGCATCTGGGCCGAAACCGGGGTGACGACCCTGCTCGTCACCCACGGCATCGACGAGGCGGTGTTCCTCGCCGACCGCGTGGCCGTGATGCAGGCCGCCCCCGGCCGCATCGTCGAGGTCATCGCCGTGCCCTTCCCCCGTCCCCACGCGCCCGCGCTGTTCGCCGATCCGGCGTTCCATCACCTGTGCGACCGGATCGCAGGGGTCCTGCATGGCGGATAGGCTGCGCCGGGCGGCACCCTGGCTGATCCTGCTCGCCCTGTGGGAAGTGGCCGGGCGGCTCGACTGGGTCGCGGGTGGCGCTTTGCCCGGCCTGACGGAAATCCTGCACCGCCTGTGGGTGGACCGTGCCGACTACCCCCGTCATGTGGGCGCGACGCTGTACGCCTCGGCGGCGGGCTTTGTCATCGGCAATGCGGTCGCGGTACTGGCGGGGCTCCTGTTCGCCCTCAGCCCGGTGTCCGAGCGTTTGGCGCGCGGACTGAACATCGCGATCTTCGCGCTGCCGCCCATCGCCATCGCGCCGATCCTGACACTGACGCTCGACGGCATGGCGCCGCGGATCACGCTGGCGGCGCTCGGGGTCTACTTCGTCACCATGCAGGCGACGATGACGGGGTTGTCGCAGTACGACACCCGCGCGGCCGATGTGGTGCGCGCCTATGGCGGCGGGCGGCTGGCCGTCCTGATGCGCGTGCAACTGCGCGGCGCGGTTCCGGCGATCCTGGCGGGGTTCCGGGTCGCCGCCCCCAACGCGGTCCTCGGCGCGATCCTTGCCGAATTCGGCGGCGGCGGGCGCTGGGGGCTTGGCACCTACCTGCTCGGGTCCCTCGGCCGGGCCGAGCCCGACCGGCTGTGGGGCATCGGGCTGGTCGCCACGCTGATCGCGGGGCTGTCCTACGCGGCCTTCGCGCTTCTGTCGGCGCGGATGCTGGGCAGCACGCGGGCGGTCACCCTGAACCCCGGCACGGCGCCGACGCCGGGGTCCGCTGCGGGTGGGCCATGGGTCGCGCTGGCCGCCTTGCTGCTGCCCTTTGCCGTGTGGTGGGCGTTCCTGATCCTGCTGCGGGTGCCCGAGATGCTGGGCAAGTCGCCCCTCGCGGTGGTCCA
>DBBA01000096.1:0-412 GCA_002291955.1 Rhodobacteraceae bacterium UBA996
TTCTGCCACGGCCTGATCGAGGCCTGCCTTGATCATTTCGGCCGTTCCGCCGCGACCGAGGTCGAGGATCGGTCCGCCCCCGGAAAGGCCGACGCGACGTTCATCGTCCGTCTCGCGGCCTGATGGCAGAGATGACCGGGGACGGGATCGGGCGGCCCGACCTGTCCGGCCTATTGCCGGCGGCCGCATCGCTTCTGCAATCCGACACCGTCTCGCGCCGCCGCTACGAGCGGGAACGCCAGGCCCGGCTGGAGGCCGAGCGTCTGCTCGAGGACAAGAGCCGCGCGCTGTACGAGGCGAACCAGCGCCTGAAGGCCGAGGCCGACCGGCTGGAACACGCGGTGGCCGAGCGCACCCGCGACCTTGACCGCGCCCGGGCCGAGGCCGAGGCGGCGAACGACGCGAAGTCGGC
>DBBA01000096.1:846-1976 GCA_002291955.1 Rhodobacteraceae bacterium UBA996
CCCGCCCAGGCCGAGATGCTGTCGGTCGTCACCGGGTCGGGCGAATTGCTGCTGGCGATCATCAACGACATCCTCGACCTGTCCAAGATCGAGGCCGGGCGGATGGACGTCGAGCGCATCGCCTTCCGGCTGGACGATCCGCTGAACGCCGCGCTGCGGCTGTCGCGCCTGCAGGCCGAGGAAAAGGGCCTGCGCCTGGAGGCCGACCTTGCGCCATTGGTCCGGGCGCCGGTGGTGGGCGATCCGGTGCGGTTGCGGCAGGTGCTGGGCAACCTTCTGTCCAACGCGGTCAAGTTCACCGAACGCGGCACCGTGCGCCTGTCGGCGCGGCTGGAGGACCGGGGTGCGGGCGCTGTCGACGCGGGGCCGACGCGCGACGGTCACATGCCGGCGCTGCTGACCCTGACCGTCGCCGATACCGGCATCGGGATCGCGCCCGACCGGCTGGACGCGCTGTTCCAGCCCTTCCGGCAGGCTGATGCCAGCATTTCCCGGCGCTTTGGCGGCACCGGGCTCGGGCTGGTCATCACCCGGCAGCTGTGCCGCCTGATGGGGGGCGACGTGCGGGTGGACAGCGCGCCGGGGCAGGGCACGCGGTTCACCGTGACCCTGCCGCTCGACCGCCTGCGCGAGCGTCGCGCCCACCCCGACCGGTCTGGCGGCGGCTGCCCGGCCGAACTGGCGCGCGCCTGGCTGAAGCTGCGCGGCGCGCGCATCCTTGTCGCCGACGACAACGCCACGAACCGGCTGGTGATGCGCCACCTGCTGGCCCGGATCGGCGCCGAGGTGACCGAGGCGGCCGACGGGGCCGAGGCCGTGGCGGCGCTGGCCGGTGCGGTGTTCGATGCGGTGCTGATGGACATGGTCATGCCTGTCCTCGACGGACCCGCGGCCGCCCGCGCCATCCGCGCGGCCGAGGCGCGGGCGCAGGGTGGCCGGGTGCCGATCCTGGCGCTGACCGCGAACGCGCTGCCCGAGCAGGTGCAGGCCTGCCTGTCCGCGGGCATGGACGGCCACCTGGCCAAGCCCGTGCGCCCCGACGACCTGATGCTGCGGTTGGCGCGCGCCCTGGGCGGCCCGCCGCCCGACTGGACCCCGCCCGAAGCGCCCCAACCCGAGGCGGCCCAACC
>DBBA01000096.1:2318-11897 GCA_002291955.1 Rhodobacteraceae bacterium UBA996
GCGGCCCAACCCGAGGCGGCCCGTGCCAAGACGGCCCTTCCGCACCTGGGTCCGCTGCCCGCCGTCACGCCGTAGCGCTCGGCGTCGCGGACCGCCAGACGGCGCTGCCCCGGCATCGCGGGCCGAGCAGGGACATGGGCAGGCACCCCAAACCCCCGGCCCGACCACGCGCCGCCAACAGATCCGTTCCGCGCGGCCTCAGGCGGCCGGGTCTTTCGTGTAGCGCAGGTACGGCAGCACCGGCCGGATCGCGCCGAAGCGTTCCCGCGCCTGGTCGTCGGTCAGGGACAGCGCCACGATCACGTCCTGCCCGGGAACCCAGTTCGCGGGCGTGGCCAGCGGCACCCCGTCGGTCGCCCGCACCGCATCGAGCGCGCGCAGGATTTCCGCGAAGTTCCGGCCCACCGACATGGGATAGGTCATCGTCAGCCGCAGCTTCTTGTCCGGCCCGATGATGAACACCGACCGCACCGTGGCGGTGTGGGCGGGCGTGCGCCCGTCGGGCAGGTAGGCGTCGGCGGGCAGCATGTCATAGGCCTTGGCGACCTCGAGCCCACTGTCGGCGATGATCGGGAAGGTCACGGGCGCCTTGGCCGCCACCTCGATATCGGCCTTCCAGCGGGCGTGTTCGGGCACGCCATCAACGGAAATCCCGATCACCTTGGTGTTCCGCTTCGCCCATTCACCGGCCAGTTGCGCCACGGCGCCGAACTCGGTCGTGCAGACGGGGGTGAAGTCCTTGGGGTGGCTGAACAGGATCGCGTAGCTGTCGCCGATCCAGTCGTGGAACCGGATCGGTCCCTCGGACGTGTCGGCGGTAAAGTCGGGAACGATGTCGTTGATGCGCAGGGACATGGGTGCGCTCCTTTCTCTGTTGCCAAAGAGTTAAGGACTGCCGGAACGGGTGTCACGGGGATGTCGGCCCGCGGGTTGCGGAAAGGTGCTCCCGTTCTCCGGCCACGCCTGCCGCGGAAACATTCATTCCCCGGTCGCGCCCGGGATCAGAACGGGCAGGGGGCCGAGAACGTCATCCAGTGCCCGCCGTCCGGGTGGCGCAGCTTCAGCCCCTCGGCGTGCAGCATCAGCCGCCCCCAGCCGTCCTGCGCGGCGCCCGTCGCATAGAACGGATCGCCCAGGATCGGGTGGCCAAGCTCGCGCATGTGCACGCGCAACTGGTGGCTGCGGCCGGTGCGCGGGGTCAGCCGCACGCGGGTCGTCTCGCCCGGCGGTCCGGGGTCGTGCCGCACCACGCGCCAGTCGGTCACGGCGGGCCGCCCGCGCGCGTGATCCACCATCTGCAGGGGCCGGTTCGGCCAGTCCACGATCAGGGGCAGGTCCACGGTGCCCGTCGGCGGCTCCAGCCGCCCCCACAGCCGCGCGACATAGGTCTTCGTCGGCACCCGCGTCTCGAACTGCAACCCGAGGTGCCGCTGCGCCATCGCCGAGCGCGCCCAGACCATGACGCCCGAGGTATCGCGGTCCAGCCGGTGGACCAGCCGCACCTCCGGGTCGTCCGCCTGCAGCCGCGCCATCACGCAGTCGGTCAGGTGGTCGCCCTTGCCCGGCACCGACAACAGGCCCGACGGCTTGTCGATCACCAGCAGGTGGTCGTCGCGGAACAGCACCGCGGGGCCGTCCGGGGGCGGGGCGTAGTCGGTCAGGACGGGGGTGATCGCCATGCCCCGTCCTAGCCCGGCCTGCCCGCGCCTTGAAGGCCCCTTCAGCGCGCCGCCGCGACAAAGGGCGCGCGGCCCCGCAGGTCATCGCGGCCCAGCACCTCGATGATCGCCGCGGCCAGGTCCGCGCGCCCGATCTCCATCGCCGCCGGGCGGTCGTGGGTGAAGGTCCAGCGCCCCGTGGCGGGCTTCAGCGTCAGCCGCGGGGGGCGCAGCAAGGTCCAGTCGAGCGGCGAGTCCATCAGCGCGGCCAGTTCCCCCTGCCGGTCGGCCAGCATCCGCCCGAGCATCAGCCGCATGATCCCGCCCACCAACCGGTCGGGCAGGCCCTTGGCATCGCCCGGCGCGTCCACCGCCGCCCCCGCGACCGTGACGAAACGGAAGCCCGCGGGGGCCGCCGCGATCACCGCCCGCGCTGCCGGACCGCAGACCGCCTGCGCATTGGTGGAGGCCAGCACCGCCACCGCCGCGTCCTGACCCGCAAGCGCCGCCGCGATGGTCGCCGGATCGGTCACGTCGCCCGCAACGTGCCGGACCCCCGCCACGCCCGGGTCGCGCCGCCCGAGACTGGTCACCACATACCCCGCCACGACCAGCCGGGGCAGAAGTTCGCGCCCCGTCCGCCCGGTTCCGCCCATCACCACAATCCGCATCGTGCCCTCCGGTCTGCGCTTGACAGGCAGATGCGCGGACATGAACCTGATCGCAAGTACGCACCAAAAGGATAGTGCGCCTTGGCCCGCCCCCTTCCGCTCGATGCCCCGCCTGACTGTCCCGTGGAACGCACGCTCGACCTGCTCACCGGGCGCTGGCGGCTGTATGTCCTGTTCCGGCTCCAGCAGGGCGACATGAGGTTCAATGCGCTGCAACGCAGCCTGGCGCCGGTGACGCCCCGCGTGCTGACGGCCACCCTGCGCGATCTGGAAGCCGCGGGCCTGGTCTGGCGGCAGGTGGGCGCGACGGTGCCGCCGCATGTCACCTATGGGCTGACCGACCGTGGCCGGGCGCTGGCCCCGGTGTGGGACGCGATGGCCGCGTGGCAGGGTGCGGCGGTGACGCGATGACCACCCACGCGGGCGGCTGCCTGTGCGGCGCGGTGCGGGTCATCGCCACCGGCGACCCCCTGCGCGTCGGCATCTGCCACTGCACCGATTGCCGCAAGCACCACGGTGCGCTGTTCCACGCCTCGGCCATCTTCCCCGCGGGCGCGGTCACCGTGACCGGCGACACCGGCGCCTATGCGGGCCGCCACTTCTGCCCGCGCTGCGGGTCGCCGGTGTTCTCGACGTCCCCGGGCGAGGTCGAGGTGCATCTGGGAACGCTCGACGATCCCGCGGCCCTTGTCCCGACCTATGAACTCTGGTGCATCCGGCGGCCCGGCTGGCTGCCACCGTTCCCGGGCACCACCTGCCACCCGCGTGACCGCGACAGCTAGATCCCCGCGTACCAGTCATACCCCCGGTCGGCCCAGTAGCTGCCCCGGCCCCGCCCGATCCCGTCAAAGCCCGCGACAAGCTCGATCCCGGTCAGGTACTTGGCCATCTTGTAGCCCAGTTGCCGTTCGACCCGCAGGCGCAGGGGCGCGCCGTTGCGCACCGGCAGGGCCGCCCCGTTCATGCCGTATGCCAGGATCGTCTGCGGATGCCGCGCCTCGGCCAGGTCGAGGCTTTCGTGGTACTGCACCAACCCCGACAGGCTGCGCTCGATCGTATCCATGCAGCGGAATAGGACATACCGCGCCCCCGGCTGCGGGCGACACAGGTCCAGCACCCGGGACAGGGGCACGCCCGTCCATTCCGCGATGCAGGACCAGCCTTCCACACAGTCGTGCCGGGTGATCTGGGTGCGGGCGGGCATCGCCTGCACCTCGGCCAGCGACAGCGACAGGGGCCGGTCCACCAGGCCCCCGACCGTCAGCCGCCAGTCGGCCCAGCCGCCCGCGGCCAGCGCCTTGTAGCCCGCATCGGCCGGATCGGTCACGCCATTGGGCTTCATCCCCTGCCGGATGTCGGCGCGGGTGAACTCGGGCGCCAGCGCGTCGCCGGTCACGGAGCGGGCGGCGGCATGGGTCAGGCGGTTCGCCTCCTCCATCACCTGCCGCAGGGGGTGATCGAGATCGCGCGACAGGGCGTCCAGCACCTTGCACCCGGACAGGGTCATCAGGCCAAGTCCCGCGCCCCCGGCACGGATCAGGCGGCGACGAGAGATGTCAGCGGGCATGGTCGCTCTCCGTGTCAGCGTCGATGCGGGTCCAGCCGGTGACCATCGACCGCATCAGGTTCAGGGGCCCGGCCAGCCCGATCATCGCGATGTGGATGACAAAGAACGCGACCAGCCCCGCCATGCCCGCAAAGTGCAGCGTGCGCGCCGATTGCCGCCCGCCCAGCAGGTCCAGCACCCAGGGTGCGGCGGCATTGAACGACGGCGACATGGCGAGCCCCGTCAGCACCATCAGCGGGAACAGCCCGAACAGGACGCCCGCATAGGCAAGCTTCTGCAACGGCCCGTACGCCCGCCCGTGGTGCAGCCGCAGCCGCGCGTGATCGGCCACGTCGCGGGACAGGGCGCGCAGGTCGGCCCGCGTGGGGACCAGGTCGCGCCAGTGCCCGGACCAGAGTGCCGCCGCCAGCCACAGGACCAGCACCGCCCCGAACACCCAGGCAAAGAAGAAATGGATCACCCGCCCCGTCGCCAGATCGCGGGTGGACGGGATCGTGGCCCAGGACGGGATCGGCCCCGCTCCCTCCTTCCCCGCCGCGCCCAGCCGCAGCACGGCGTTGTCGTAGTCGAACCCGGACTCCGCCCCCCAGTACAGCACCGGATGGGCGTTCAGGATCTGCAGCCCGGTCAGCAGCAGGAAGAACAAGGCCACCGCCCAGACCCAGTGGGTCAGGCGCGTGGCCAGCGTCTGGCGGCGGACAAGCGGACCTGCGGGGCGGTGCATGGGATCACCCTTGGTTGCACGACGCCGAAGCAACGGGACCGGGTCCGCCAGAGTTTCATCGGCAGCGACCCGATCTGCCCCTTCATCCTTGCCCAAGTACCCCGGGGGTGCGGGGGCAGGGCCCCCGCGGCGCCCCCGTCGTCCATCACCCCCGCAATTGCAATCGCTCCCCGCGCGGCCTATGTCCGGCAGCGCCGGGCGGACGATGCCCGGACGCGGGGGGCCTGGGGCGCGATGAACTGGATCTCGAACTACGTCCGTCCGACGATCAACTCGCTGTTCTCGCGCCGCGAGACGCCCGAGAACCTGTGGACCAAGTGCCCCGAGTGCGGGACCATGCTGTTCCACCGGGAACTCAAGGACAACCTCAACGTCTGCACCTCCTGCGACCACCACATGCCGATCCGGCCCCGCGCCCGGTTCGAGCGCCTGTTCGACGGCGGCATCTTCACCGAGGTGCCGGTGCCCGCGCCGATCCCCGATCCGCTGGGCTTCCGCGACCAGAAGAAATACCCCGACCGGATGAAGGCCGCCCAGAAGGCCACCGCCGAGAAGGAGGCGATGCTGGTCGCCGAAGGCGAGATGGGCCGCACGCCCATCGTGGCCGCGGCGCAGGACTTCGACTTCATGGCCGGGTCGATGGGGATGTATGTCGGCAACGCCATGGTGGCCGCAGCGGAACGCGCCGTGCAGAAGAAGCGCCCGCTGATCGTGTTCACCGCGGCAGGCGGGGCGCGGATGCAGGAAGGCATCCTGTCCCTGATGCAGATGCCGCGCACCACCGTGGCCGTCGAGATGCTGAAGGAAGCGCGCCTGCCCTACATCACGGTCCTGACCCACCCCACCACGGGCGGCGTCACGGCCAGCTATGCCATGCTGGGCGACGTGCAGATCGCCGAGCCGCAGGCGCTGATCTGCTTCGCCGGGCCCCGCGTGATCGAGCAGACCATCCGCGAGAAGCTGCCCGAGGGGTTCCAGCGCGCGGAATACCTGCTCGACCACGGGATGCTCGACCGGGTCACCCACCGCAAGAAACTGCGCGAGGAGCTGATCCTGATCACCCGGATGCTGATGCGGGCGACGCCCCCCGTCGCGGGCGACCTGCCGGCACCGCCGCCCTCGGCGGCCCCCGCGGCCCCCGCAGCGGGCACGGCCCCGGCCTGATCGCCGCCCTCTCTGCCCCCGACCGGCCCCAGACGGAGTCCTGCCCGTGACCGCCACCCCCCCGGAGACCGCGCGTCCCGACCTGATCCTGCAGCGGATGATGGCCCTGCACCCCAAGGTCATCGACCTGACGCTCGACCGGACGTTCCGGCTGCTGGCAACGCTCGGCCACCCCGAACGGCAGCTTCCCCCGGTCCTGCATGTGGCGGGCACCAACGGCAAGGGGTCCACCACCGCCATGCTGCGCGCAGGCGTGGAGGCCGCGGGCGGGGTGGCGCATGTCTATACCTCGCCCCACCTGGCGCGCTTCAACGAGCGCATCCGGCTGGCGGGCCGGATCATCGACGACGCGAGCCTCGAGGCGATCCTGGCGGAAGCCGAGGCCGCGAACGGCGCCGACCCGATCACCTATTTCGAGATCACGACCTGCGCCGCCCTTCTGGCCTTCGCCCGCACGCCCGCCGACTGGACCCTGCTCGAGGTCGGGCTGGGCGGGCGGCTGGATGCGACCAACGTGGTGGACCGCCCGCGGCTGACCGTCATCACGCCGGTCAGCTTCGACCACGAGGCATACCTCGGCAACACGCTGGCCCTGATCGGGGGCGAGAAGGCCGGGATCATCAAGCCGGGCGTGCCCTGCGTAGTGGGTCCCCAACAGCCCGAGGCGATGGCGGTGATCGAGGCGCGGGCGGACGCGCTGGGGGCGCCGCTCTTGGCCTATGGGCGCCAGTGGCAGGTGTGGGAAGAACGCGGCCGGATGGTGTTCCAGGACGAGACCGGCCTTCTGGACCTGCCGCTGCCGACCCTGATCGGCGCGCATCAGGTGCAGAACGCCGGTGCCGCCATCGCGGGCTTGCGCCATCTGGGCTTCGGGCCTGATGTGTGCGAGGCCGCCGTGACCCGCGCCGAATGGCCCGCCCGGATGCAGCGCCTGCGCCAGGGTCCCCTGATCGACGCGGCCGGGCCGCGGGCCGAGGTCTGGCTGGACGGCGGGCACAACCCGGCTGCGGGCCATGCGCTGGCCGAGGCGATCACGCGCCTGCCGCCCCGGCCGCTGCACATGATCGTCGGCATGCTGCGCACCAAGGACATCGGCGGCTTCCTGCGCCCGCTCGCATCCCGCGCGGAAACCCTGCACGCCGTGTCGATCCCCGGCGAGACCGCCACCCTGACCGCGGCCGAGACCTGCGCCGCCGCGCGCGAGGCGGGGTTTGCCGCGGATGAAGCCGACAGCGTGGCGCAAGCTGTCGCCGCGATCATCAAGCGCGACCCGTCCGCGCGCATCCTGATCGCGGGGTCGCTCTACCTTGCCGGGTCGATCCTGCGCGAGAACGGCTGACCCTGACGTTTCAGAAGTCGATGGCCAGCCCCTTCCGCTCCCAGTCGCCATAGCGCACGGGTTCCGGCCCGTCGCGCCCGCCCAGTTCCACCGGCAGGGCCGGCGTTCCGGCGGCCAGCCTGCGGGCATGCGCCTCGGCCAGCGCGCGGCGGGCGGCGGGGGGCAGGTCGAGGGGCGCGATCTCGGCCGGGATGTCGTCCGTCGGGGACATCGGGCGGGGTTCCTTGTGGCAGCGTCCCGGCTGATATACCGCGGCGCGACGGCGGGGCAACCGGGTGGGGCGCGTGACACAGCGGACAGCAAGGGCGGCGGCGATCTCGCTGGTGGCGGCCGTGACCGGCGAGGGGCGGCGCCTGTCGGACCTGTTGCCGGGGGCCCTGGCCGACCTGCCGCCCGAGGGGCGCGCGCGGGCGCAGCGGCTGGCGGTGGAAACCCTGCGATGGGCCGACCGCGCCGACCGGCTGCTTGGACCCTATCTGCGGCTGAAGCCCGCGCCGGTGCCGCTGGCCGCGCTGCGGCTGGGCGCGTGGGAGGTCTGCGCGGGCGGCGGTCAACCCGCGGGCGTGGTCAACGACTGCGTCACCGCCGTGCGGACGAGCAGGGAAACCGGCGCGGGGCCGGGCGGCGCGGCGCTCGTCAACGCCGTGCTGCGCCGCGTCGCGGCCGAGGGTCCGGCGAAGTGGTCTGGGCTGCCGGTGCCGCACCTGCCCAAGGGGCTGCGCAAGCGCCTGCTGGCCGCCTGGGGCAAGGACGGGGTCGCGGCCATCGAGGCGGCGCATGCGGCCGGTGCCGCGCTGGACCTGACGCCCCGCGACGGCGATGCGGCGGGCCTTGTGGCGCGGCTGGGCGGGGTGGTGCTGCCGACCGGGTCGGTGCGGCTGGCCGATGCCGGGCAGGTGACCGCGCTGCCCGGCTGGGACGACGGTGCGTTCTGGGTGCAGGACACCGCCGCCGCGATCCCGGCCCGTGCGCTGCACGCCCGGCCGGGCGAGCGAGTGGCCGACCTGTGCGCGGCACCGGGCGGCAAGACGCTGCAACTCGCTGCCGCCGGGGCCGCGGTGACGGCGGTCGATGTCTCGGCCGACCGGATGGCGCGGGTGGCGCAGAACCTGGCCCGCACCGGGCTGGCGGCCACGCTTGTCACCGCCGATGCGCTGACCTGGCAGCCCGAGGCGCCGTTCGACGCGGTGCTGCTGGACGCGCCCTGTTCCGCCACCGGCACGATCCGCCGCCACCCCGACCTGCCCCATGCGCTGGACCTGGCGGGCCTGCCCGATCTGCTGGCCTTGCAGGCCCGCCTGATCGACCGGGCGGTGGCGCTGGTGCGGCCCGGCGGGCGGATCGTCTATGCGACCTGTTCGCTGTTGCCCGAGGAAGGCGAGGCGCAGGTGGCCGCCGCACTGGCCCGCCACCCGGGGCTGTCCCTCGACCCCTCGGCACTGGACCTGCCGGGGATCGACCCGGCGTGGCGCGGGCCCGAAGGCTTGCGCCTGCGCCCCGACCTGTGGGCGGAAACCGGCGGGATCGACGGCTTCTTCGTCGCCGCGCTGCGGGTCGCGGGGTGACCCGACCCGGTCGGCGCGGTAGGATGGCGAAAACAGGCAGGACCGGCGGGCAGGCATGACGGGCAAGGTGACGGAATGGGTGACGCGCACCCGCAACCGGCTGGCGGCGCGTGCGCTGGGCCGGGTGCGGCCGGTCACCGCCTTTGTCTCGCAGCCCGAGCCGCGGTCGATGGGCAGCTTCGCCCGCGGGCGGCAGCTGGTCGCGGGCAACCTGATGCTGGCGGGTTACCTGGTCGAGGCGCCGGGCCAGGTGCTGTGGGATGTGCCCGCCCCCGGCCTGGCGTTTGTCGAGGAAATCCAGGGCTTTGCCTGGCTTGATGACCTGGCGGCCGTGCCGGAACCGCAGGCCCGCACCCGGGCGCAGGACTGGACGCATGCCTGGGTCGCGCGGTTCGGCCGCGGGCGGGGTCCGGGCTGGACGCCCGACCTGACCGGGCGGCGGCTGATCCGGCTGGTAAACCACGCGCCGATGCTGCTGCTGGGGCGCCCCGCCGCCGACCAGCAGGCGTTCTTCCAGACCCTGGGCCGGCAGGTGATGTTCCTGTCGCGCCGCTGGCCCGCCGCCGAGCCCGGCCTGCCCCGGTTCGAGGCGCTGGCGGGTCTGGTCCATGCGAGCCTTGCGCTGACCGGGATGGAGCGGCACAGCGGCCCCGCCGAGCGCGCGCTTGCGCGCGAGTGCCGCGAGGGAATCGACCTGGAAGGGGCGCTGCCCACCCGCAGCCCGGAAGACCTGATGGCGGTCTTCGTGCTGCTGGTGTGGGCGGCGCAGGCCCTGACCGAGGCCGGCCGCATGCCCGGCGCCGACCTGCGCGCTGCGATCGAGCGCATCGCCCCCACGCTGCGCGCGCTGCGCCACGCCGATGGCGGGCTGGCGCGGTTCCACGGCGGCGG
>DBBA01000209.1:0-730 GCA_002291955.1 Rhodobacteraceae bacterium UBA996
GGCGTGACTGGCGCTGCGGGCGGCCATTTCGGCGGCCGGTTGCGGGGGCCGGTCGCGGGGACCGGTCACGGGGGGGGCGGGATCAGGTTGCGGGCGGGCCCGCGGAGGACCGGGTGGCCCGGTGACGTCCACCCGCGCGCCTGCCCCGTGACGCTGCAGGACCGGACCCGTGCCGAGTGCGACAAGGGGCAAGCCTGCGGCCCGAGGATAGGGGCCGGAGCGGGGCCGGCGCGGGGCCGCAGCAGGTGCAGCCGCGGGCAGCAAAGGGGCGGAGCCGGGTTGGGGCGGTCGCTGGACGGCCGGAATGCCGGGCCGTGTAGTGGCTGGTCCGGTCCGGCGCCTCAACGGCCGCCTGGGCCGGTCGGGCACGGTGCTCGGCCGGGGGCGCCACGCCGTGCGCATGGGTTGGCCGGAAGCCTTGGGGATCGTGCGCCGGGCCTGGTCGGGCGGCGTCGCTGGCCGTGGCCGGCCGGGCGGCGTGGTTGACCGTGGCCTGCCGGGCGTGGTGCCTGACCGGGCGGGTGGGTTGGCTGGGCGCCATTGCCTGCCGGGCGGCTTGGCTGGCCGTGGCTTGCCGGGCGTGGTGGGTTGCCGTGTGCGTGGGGTGGCTTGTGCGCCGTGGTCGGTTGGGCGGCGTGGCTCACCGTGGCTTGCCGGGCATGGTGCGTTGCGGAGGGGTAGGCTGGGCGCGTTGGCAGGTTGTGCGCCGTGGTCGGCCGGACGTGGTGCC
>DBBA01000209.1:1034-11918 GCA_002291955.1 Rhodobacteraceae bacterium UBA996
TGGTCGGCCGGACGTGGTGCCTGGCCTTGCGCGTGGGTTGGCTGGGGGTTGCGGTCTGTCGGGTGGCTTGTCTGGCCGAAGCCTGCATGGAGTGGTGCCTTGCCGCGCGGATGTGTCGGCTGGCCGGGTGGCTCGGCTGTGCGCTGTGGTCGGCCGGACGTGGTGCCTCGCCTGGCCGTTCGGATGGCTGGGCGCCTCGGCTGGTCAGGCAGCGTGCCTTACCTTGGCCCGCCGGGCGTGGTGCCTGTCCGGGCGGCCGCGTTGGCTGGATGCAGTTGCAGGTCCGATGGTTTGGCCGGCCACACGCCGCGTGTGGCGGGCCGTGGTGCCTGGCCGTGCCTCGGTCAGAGCCAGGTGACGGCGCCGGTATTGTCGGCCGAGAGCTTTGCGCTGTCGGTGCCGGACTTGGCGATGTCCCGGGCATTCAGGCGCCGCCGCAGCGCGTCCTGCCGGATGGCGCTTTCCACGGCCATGCGAACGCCGTCCCGGCCCTCGGCCAGGTGAGCGAGCTGTTGTTGCAACCGCCCCAGATCCTCGAGCGTCTGGCGGAGTTCGTCGAGGCGCTGGATCCGCGCGGCGCCCGCCGCCGTCAGGTCCGCCGACGCGCGGATCACGTCGGACAGCGCCTCCTCGATCTCGGCGCAGACCTGGGCGCCCCAGGCAAGTTCTCCCGCCACCCGGTCAAGCACCCGCGCGAGGTCGGACCGGAAGCGTTCCGCGGAGGCGCGGTCCTGCGCGGTCAAAGCTTGCCCGTGATCGCTTCGATCGCGGCGCGCAGTTGCGGCGCCTCGAACGGTTTCTTGAGGAAGTTGTTCATGCCGAGCTTGCGCCCCTCCTCAATGATCTCGCGGTCGGCGCGTCCGGTGATCAGCAGGAACCCGAGCCCGCGCGTGCGGGCGTCCGACCGGATCGCGTGCAGAAGTTGCAGGCCGTTCATGCCCGGCATGTTGAAGTCCGAGATCACCAGATGCGCGGGTGATGCGGCCAGGCGCTGCAGCGCGCTCGGACCGTCCGCGGCAATGTTGACGTTGCGCAGGCCGAAACTGTCCAGCGCCTGGGTGATAAGGCCGCGGCTGGTGGACATGTCGTCGACGACGAGCACACGAAGCTGGTCACGCAGCGCCATGGGGCATCCTTCCTGTGGTTCGTGGGTCCGGTATGACGGCGACCGAGGTTCGCCTGTAGGCGGTCAGGCCGACGCCGGTGAACAGCGGCGCAAGCTCTTCGGCGATCCGTTCGGAGTGGCCGATGCAGAGCAGGCCGCCTTCGGCCAGCACGGCCGCAAAACGTCGACACAGCTCGAGTTGTGTCCGGTCGTCGAAGTAGATCATGACGTTGCGGCAGAAGATCACGTCGAAGGGACCGCGCACGGGAAAGGGGCGGACGAGGTTCAGTTCGCGGAACGTGACCTGGCGGCGGAGCGGCTCGGTCACGGTCCACTCATCGGTCTGCGCGTCGAAGGACATCGACTTCTGGCGACGCTCGCGCGGCAGGCCATCGAGCATGGCCTCGGTATACCGGCCAAGGGCCGCGGTCTGGAGTGCGACCGGATCGATGTCCGTGGCCAGGATGCGGATGTCGCCGCGATCCGGGGTCAGGCCGAGGTCCGCAAGGACCATGGCCATTGTCCAGGCTTCCTGGCCGAGGGCACATCCGGCCGACCACAGGCGGACACGACCGTTCGCAGCAAGGCGGGGCATCAGGGTCTTGCGCGCCGTTTCGGCAAGCATGTCGAAATGGTGCGGCTCGCGGAAGAAGCTCGAGACGTTCGTCGTCAGGCAGGAGATCAGGTGCGGCAGTTCCTGGGCGGGCGCGGCGAGCAGCAGGTCGTGGTAGGCGGCGATCGAGTCGAGGTGGAGGGCGCGCAACCGGCGGGCAAGGCGGCTGCGGATCATCGCGTGCCGGCTTGCACCGATCTCGATCCCGGCTTCGCGGCGGACGAGGTCGGCAAGGGCTGCGATGGCCTCGCCCTCGTCCAGGGGCGGGACGTCCCTGCCGGCGGTCGCCGGGCGGATGATGCCCTGATCCATCAAGGTCACGCTCAGGCAGCGTCCAGGGCAATCGCGGGAAGGACCGACCCGAGGTCGAGCACGCGGTAGAGCCGGTCGTTCATCACGAACAGGGCGCTGACATGCCCCTGTCCCCCGCCGGTCCCCACGTCCGGAGGCGGCTGCAGGTCGTCCTGCGCGGCGGTCAGGATGTCCGAGACCGCATCGACCATCAGGCCGACGGTCCGGTTGCCCACGTCGACCACGATGATGACGTGGCGGGCGTCTGCCCCGGGTGCGTGCGGCAAGCCAAGCCGGACGGCAAGGTCGAGGATCGGCAGCACGTTGCCGCGCAGGTTGATCACCCCGCGCACGTAGTCGGGGGCGTGGGGCAGGGCCGTCGCCGTGGTGCCGCTGCGGATCTCGCGCACCGACATGATGTCGACGGAGTAGTCCTCGCCGCCGACGGTGAACGAGAGCAGTTCGATCGAGCCTTTGGTGGAACGGGCGGTGTCGGTCATGGTCAGCCTGCCAGGGAAAGGGTGTCGCGAAGCCGGGTCACGCCGCGGGCGCGGCTGACGAGGTCGCCGATGTCGAGGATCAGGGCGATCTGCCCGTTGCCGAGGATCGTGGCGGCGGCGATGCCGGGGATCCGTCCGTAGCTGGAGTGCAGGCCCTTGATCACGACCTGGCGCTGGTCCTCGATCTTGTCGACGGCGATCGCGACCGACCGCCCGTCCTCGAGGGTTACGAGAAGGGCGATCCGGCCGACGTAGGTGTCGAGGGGATCGCGGTAATTCAGTTCCACGCCGAGATCGTAGAGCGGCACGACGCCCTGCCGCACCCGGAGCACCTGCGATTCGGAGCCGAGCGAGGCGAGCCCCTCGGACGTGAGGGACATCGTTTCCTCGATCACGCTGAGCGGCACGACGAGGGTCTGCCCCGCGACCCGCACCACCATCCCGTCAAGCACGGCAAGCGTCAGCGGCAGCGAGATCGAGAAGTTCGTCCCCTTGCCAGGTTCGGACTGGATCGTGACGCGGCCGCCCAGTGCCTGGATCGAGCTGCGGACCACGTCCATGCCGACCCCGCGGCCGGACAGGTCCGACACCGTGTCGGCGGTCGAGAAGCCGGGCAGGAACAGGAGGTTGTCGATGTCGGAGTCGGTCAGCTGCGCGTCGGCGTCGATCAGGCCGCGCTCGATGGCCTTGGCCAGCACCTTGGGGCGGTTGATCCCGGCGCCGTCGTCCGACACCTCGATCAGGACGCGGCCGGACCGGTGCATGGCAGTCAGGCGGATCTCGCCGGTGCGGGACTTGCCCGACGCGATGCGGCCGTCGGGACGTTCGATGCCGTGGTCGACGGCGTTGCGGATCATGTGCGTCAGCGGGTCGGCCAGCCGCTCGATCACGGTCTTGTCGACTTCGGTCGCCTCGCCTTCGGTGCGCAGGTGGACCTCCTTGCCGACCATCGAGGAGGCTTCGCGCACGATCCGGCCCATCCGCTGGAACAGCGACTTGATCGGCTGGGCGCGGATCAGCATCACGCTTTCCTGGATGTCGCGCGTCAGCTGCATGAATTCGTTCAGGCCGCTTTCGACGTTCGGGTGCCCGGTCAGCCCGGCATCCTGCACGCTTTCGGCCAGCATGGCCTGGTTGATGACCAGTTCGCCCACGAGGTTCACCAGCCGGTCGATCCGGTCGATGTCGACCCGGATGGTGCCCTTGGCCTCGACCGCGGCGGACGCGCCCTTGTCGCCACCCTTGTCGGCAGACTTGTCTGCGGATTTCTCGGCCGCGGAGGCGCGGGCGGGGGGCGCGGGTTCGGCAGGACGCCCGGAGGCCGCGGGCCCCGATGCGGCGGGGCGCGTCGGTTGCGGGGCCGGTGCCGCGGAGGCGGTCGGGACCGGTGCGGGCGGCAGGCCCCAGGTGGCCTTGGTCACCGGGTGGGTCCCGGGCAGCGCGGGCGTGGTGCCGGGGGCGGCGGCATCCCCCGCATCGCCCGGCCGTTCGATCACCAGGTCGCAGAGGCCCTCGACGAACTCGAACACCTCGCGCACCGCGGCCTCGGACACGTCGGCATCGAGGTGGACGCGCCACGCGATCAGGGACGCCTCGGGTTCCAGGCTGTCAAGGGTGGGCAGGTCGTCGGTCAGGACCTTGACACGGACAGGACCAAGGGCCGCGAGCGCCTTGAGGATGAACCGCGGTTCGTTGCCCGAGGCGTAGAGCGCGGCGGCCGGCCGGAACGTGATGACATGTCCCACCGGAGGGGCACTGTCGCCCGCACCCCCGGCATCACCGCCGAGGTCGAAGTCGAAGGACAGTCCGACCGGCTGGAAGTCGGCCGACGTGACCTCCTCCTCGCCCTCGCCCGCGATCATCTCGTCGAGCGCCTCCATCGTCTGGTCGATCCGTTCGAACGGCGGTTCGGTACCGTCGCGCGCCGCGCGGACGAGGTCGGCAAGCACGTCGGCGCAGGAGAAGGACAGCCGCACGAGCCCGGGTTCGACCGACAGGACACCCGAGCGCAGTTCGTCGAGCATCGTCTCGAACCGGTGGGCGAAGCGCACGAGGTCGTGGAGCGCGAAGGCGCCCGCGCCGCCCTTGATCGAGTGCACCGCGCGGAACACGACGTTGACGGTCTCGTTGTCCTCCTCGCCGGCTTCGAGCGTGGCAAGGCCGTCCTGCAGCGCCTCGAGCAGTTCCTCGCATTCCACGAAGAACGAGGCGCGCATCTCCATCATCGGATCGCTCATGGCTTACCCCGCGACCATCTGGAGGGCCTTGACGAGCTTTTCGGCATCGAACGGCTTCACGATCCAGCCGGTCGCGCCGGCCGCGCGGGCGCGCTGCTTCAGTTCCGGGGCGCTTTCGGTGGTCAGCACCAGGATCGGCAGGCCGCGCCAGCGGGGGTCGGCGCGCAGCGCCTCGATGAAGCCGAAGCCGTCGAGCCGGGGCATGTTGATGTCGGTGATGATCGCGTCGGGCTGCAGGCCTTCCAGAACCTCGAGCCCGTGCTGGCCGTCTTCGGCCAGGTGGGGCGTCATGCCCGCGCCGCGCAGGGTGTGCGCGATCAGGTCACGCATGGTTCGGCTGTCATCGACCGCAAGGACCTCAAGCGACATGGGCAACTCCGTCGGCAGTCAGGTCGGCCGGGGCAAGGCCGAGTTCGGCCATGTGCGCGAGGAAATCGGGGCTTGGCTGGTCGAGCGACAGCGCATGTCCGGTCGCCGTCCAGGTCGCGGCGGCCGACAGGAGGACCTGCGCACCCAGCGCGCCGACATGGCGGACGCCCGCCGCATCGAGCGCCAGGTCGGCACCGATCTGCGCGCGCAGGATATCGGCGAGGGACGCGGCCGACGCGAGGTCCAGCCGTTCGGGCAGAGCAACCAGGGCGGTCATCGCGGCATCTCCTGCCGCGGCAGGGGGAACGACATACGTCACCTCGCCGGATCAAGCACGAGGCGGTTCTAGGCCGAGGCCCCTTAAGATACCCTTACGTCCGTCCGGCCGTCGGACAGATCAGCTCGCGTACCCCATCTCGGCGGCCAGATGCGCCGCGCAGCCGGTCAGGGCGGCGAAGTCGTCCTCGACGACATGGACCGCGAACTGGTCCATGAAGGCGGCAAAGCGGCCCTTGTCGCGGAAGGCGGCGGCGAAGCCGAACCGGTCGAGCGAGGGGGTCGCGGCGCGGGCCACGCCGCCGACAAGGTAGATGCCGCCGACCGGCAGGTGGATCAGCGCGAGGTTGCCGCAGACCGCGCCCAGCTGGCGCACGAAGGCCTGCATCGCCTGCGCGGCGCGGGGTTCGCCGGCCTGCAGCGCCTCCATCATGGCGGCGGCGGTCAGCGACCGGGGGTCGCCCGCGACATCGCCGCGCCAGGCGTAGAGGCGTTCCAGACCGCGCCCCGAGAGCACGTCCTCGACCGAGGGGAAGCCGTGCCGCGCGGCCAGCCACTGGGCCAGCGACACGTCGTCATCGGTGTGCACCACGAGGTTGACGTGCCCGGATTCGGAGGGCTCGACCCGGCGCGCGGGGCCCGATCCGAACACGGGTGCGGCGTTGAACCCCGTGCCCACGCCCACCACGAGGCGCGTGGCGGCCGGGTCGGCCGCGGCCGCGGCATCGCCCGGAAGCAGGGTGCGGATGAGCCCCGGGTCGATCCGGCCGAGCGCGTGCCCCTGCGCCTGCAGGTCGTTCAGGATCGCGGTGTGCGCAGCCCCGGTGGCCGCCGACAGCACGTCGGTGTCGATCATCCAGTCGAGGTTCGTCATGCTGGCCGACTTGCCCTGCACGGGTCCGGCGACGGCCACGCAGGCGCCCGCGCAATCCACCCCGCCCAGATCGGCGAGGTAGCGGCGCAGGACCTGTTCCAGCCCCGGAAACTCGGCGTTGGGCAGGCGGCGCACGGTATCGGGCAGGATCCGGTCCGCGCGGGCAAGGGCCACGCGCGTGTTGGTGCCCCCGATGTCGGCGACAAGCGAGACCTGGTCGGGCGGGAACGCGGGCATCTGGGCTTTCCGTGGCAGGAGCGGAGTGAAGCAGGCGGGGTCAGTTCCGGGCAAGCGCCCGGCGCCATGCGTGGTAGGACTGCTTGGGTGTGCGTTGCAAGCTGTCGAAGTCCACATGGACGAGGCCGAAGCGCCGTTCGTAGCCGAAGGCCCATTCGTAGTTGTCCAGAAGCGACCAGTAGAAGAACCCCTGCACGTTCGCCCCCTTGGTGCGGGCCTCGAGCACGGCGCGCAGGTGATCGGCCAGGAATGCCTCGCGCACAGGGTCGGGCACGTCGCCGTCGGTGGCCTGGTCGGCCCAGGACATGCCGTTCTCGGTGATGTCGAGGGGCAGGCCGCCGACGTGGTCGCGGTGCAGGCGCTGCAGGAGGGTGGACAGGCCCTGGGGATAGATTTCCCAGCCCATCTGCGTCTTGGGCAGCGGCCCTTCGGCCATGCGGGTCGAGGGCCAGGGGGCTGTGGCGTCCTCGGCCACCAGTCCGCGGGTGTAGTAGTTCACGCCGAGCC
The DNA here is from genome assembly GCA_002291955.1 of Rhodobacteraceae bacterium UBA996. Classification (GTDB taxonomy): domain Bacteria; phylum Pseudomonadota; class Alphaproteobacteria; order Rhodobacterales; family Rhodobacteraceae; genus UBA996. The sequence continues at coordinate 8,044 of DBBA01000209.1, forward strand.
AGTCGATGGGGGCCGAGATGGTGGCCATGTCGCCCTGCCAGCCCGCGGGCATGTGGGGTTCCAGTCCCGCCAGCGCCTCGGACGGGTAGGTGCCGCGGGTCAGCGCCTCGATGAACCAGCGGTTGAAGATGGCGTCCTGCCGGGCGGCGGCGGCACGGTCGGCGGGGGTGTCGCTGGCGGGTTCGGTCGCCTCGAAGTTCAGCACGATCCCGAGGTCGCCGTGCCCGGCGGCGCGCATCGCGGCGAGCGCCTGGCCGTGGGCGAGCAGGATGTGGTGCATGGCGCGGGCGGCAGCGCGGATGTCGCGCAGGCCGGGGGCGTGGTGGCCGAGGAAATGCGACAGCCAGGCCACGCACCAGGGTTCGTTGATGGTGGCGGTGCGCGCCACCCGGTCGCCGATCCGGTCCATCACCAGCATGGCATAGTCGGCGAAGCGGGCGGCGGTGTCGCGGTTGGCCCAGCCGCCCTGGTCGGCCAGCGCGCTGGGCAGGTCCCAGTGATACAGCGTCAGGCACGGCTGCAGGCGCCGCGCCAGCATCCCGTCCACGAGCCGGTCGTAGAAATCGAGCCCGGCGGGATTGGCCGGTCCGCGCCCGTCGGGCTGGACCCGCGCCCAGGACGTGGAAAAGCGGTAGGCATCGAGGTTCGCGTCGCGCACGAGGTCCAGATCCTCGGGCCAGAGGTGGTAGTGGCCGCAGGCACGCGACCCGTCCTCGGCCCGCAGGACGTTGCCGGGCGTGGCCGCGAAGGTGTCCCAGTGGCTGGGACCGGCGGCGCCGAACGCCGACCCTTCGATCTGATAGGCAGCGGTGGCGGCCCCGAACAGGAATCCGTCGGGAAACTCGGCGCGGGAGGGAATCATGGCGGGCAGGGTCCTGCTGGAGGGACGGATCACGGAGGGAGCGGCGCGGGCGACGGGGAACGGGCGGGCGACAGGACATGCCCGGGTGCGGGGCCGGTCGAGCGGCCCAGTACCAGGTCGGCTTCGAGGATGCGCTGGGGCAGGGGGTGGCCGGGATCGGCGATCATGCCCATCAGCATCTCGGCCGCGCGGCGCCCGGCCTCGCGCACCGAGGACCGCGTCGCGGTGTAGATCGGCTCGTCCGACCCGTTGCGCAGATAGGCCAGTTCGTCGTCATGGGTGACGATGGACAGGTCGCGCGGCACGGCGATCCCGGCGGCGTCGGCGGCCCGCCGCACACCCATCGCCACGATCAGCGACGAGGTGAGGAAGGCGGTCGGCGGATCGGGCAGGGCCAGAAGGTCGCGCGCCGTGGCGAAGCCGAAGGATTCGGTCATCTCGTCGGAGCGGATCAGCGCCGGGTCGGCGGGCAGGCCCCGCGCGGCGAGCGCGGCGAGGTAGCCGTTGCGGCGTCGGATCGCGAAGTCCATCGACGCCAGCCCGTTGACCAGCGCGATGCGGCGGTGGCCGAGGTCGATCAGGAAATGCGTCGCGCGTTCGAAGGCGCGGCGGTTGTCGATGTCGAGGAAGGCGTAGGGCAGCGTCTCGTCGCTGACGCGGCCGTGCACGACGAAGGGCAGGCCGGTGTCGCGCAGGAGCGCGATGCGGCGGTCCTCGGCCCGGGGGGCGTGCACGATCAGCCCGTCCACGCTGCGCTTGGCGGCCACGTCGCGGTAGTGGCGGGCCTCGTCCTCGTCCCGGACGACGGACAGGAGCAGGTCGTAGCCGTGCCGGGCGTAGGTCTCGCCCGCCCCCGCGATGAAGTCCGCGAACACGGGGTTCACGATCTCGTGCCGGGAGGACACCGGCAGGATGTGCCCGATGGCCATGGTGCGCCCTGTGGCCAGCCCCTTGGCGCGCATGTCGGGACGGTAGTTCAGGCGGCGTGCGGCTTCCTCCACCCGGCGGCGGGTGGATTCGGCAACCTCGGGGTAGCCGTTCAGGGCGCGGCTGACGGTGGTCTGGCTGAGGCCGAGCTCGGCTGCCAGCGCGCGCAGGTTCATCGTGCGGCCCCCGATGACCGGTCCCTCCTCCCCGTGGACGAGCGCCTCAAAGCGCTTTCGAATTGGGGCAAGCCTAGTCAAGCGTGCGGCCCGCGTCAAAGGGGCGTTGGTCCGTCCTAGCAGGGGAAGCCGTGCCACGGCATTGACAGGTGCCCGCAGTTCGGCGAGGGTTGCGGGGTCCAAAGCGCTTTGATCGCGAGCACAGCGAGACCGCGCCGGATAGGGAAAACCCGCGTCGGCCAGCGGCGCGCGTAGGGAGGATACAGCATGAGAACGGCATTTGTTGCCGGTGTGGCGACGCTTGCGCTCGCCACCGGCATGGCGACCGCGCAGGACCTGAAGTTTCCGGTCGGCGAGGGCGCGTTCAACTGGCAATCGCTCGCGGACTTCGATGCGGCGGTGAACCTGGACGGCCAGACCCTGACAATCTTCGGACCGTGGCGTGGCGAGGACCAGGTGCTGTTCGAAAGCGTCGCGGCCTATTTCGAAGCGGCGACGGGCGTGGACATCCAGTATTCCTCGTCCGAGAACTATGAGCAGCAGATCGTCATCGACACGCAGGCGGGCAGCCCGCCGGACATCGCGATCCTGCCGCAGCCCGGCCTGATCGCGGACCTCGCGTCCAAGGGCCTGATCGCGCCGCTGGGCGCCGAGACCGAGGACTGGCTGCGCACGAACTATGCCGCAGGCGAGTCGTGGGTGGGTCTGGGCACCTATGCGGGGGCCGACGGCGCTCCGGCGCTGTATGCCTTCCCCTACAAGATCGACGTGAAGTCGCTGGTCTGGTACGTGCCCGAGAACTTCGAGGACGCGGGCTATGCGGTGCCCACGACCATGGAGGAGCTCAAGGCGCTGACCGAGCAGATCGTGGCCGATGGCGGCACGCCGTGGTGCATCGGTCTGGGGTCGGGTGGTGCGACCGGCTGGCCCGCGACCGACTGGGTCGAGGACATGATGCTGCGCGTCAACCCGCCCGAGGTCTATGACGCCTGGGTGCGCAACGAGATCCCGTTCGACGACCCGCGAGTCATCGCCGCGATCGAGGAATTCGGTGCCTTCGCCCGCAACGACGCCTTCGTGGCGGGCGGTGCGGCGGCCGTCGCCTCGACCGACTTCCGCGACAGCCCCAAGGGCCTGTTCTCGTCGCCGCCCCAGTGCTACATGCACCGCCAGGCGTCGTTCATCCCGTCGTTCTTCCCCGAAGGCACGCAGCTGGGCGTGGATGCCGACTTCTTCTACTTCCCGGCCTACGCCGAAAAGGACCTGGGCGCCCCGGTGCTGGGTGCGGGCACGCTTGCGTTCATCACCAAGGATGGCGATGCCGCGCGGGCCTTCATCGAGTTCCTGAAGACCCCGATCGCGCATGAGGTCTGGATGGCCCAGACCGGGTTCCTGACGCCCTTCACCGCGGCCAATACCGAGGTGTTCGGCGACCCGACGCTGCGCAAGATGAACGACATCCTGCTGTCGGCGACGACCTTCCGCTTCGACGGGTCGGACCTGATGCCGGGCGCGGTGGGCGCGGGCACGTTCTGGACCGGGATGGTGGACTATTCGGGCGGCAAGTCCGCCGCCGAGGTCGCCGCGGCGATCCAGGCGTCCTGGCCGCAGTAAGCGCGGCGCCGGGGCCCCGTCCGCGTGGCCCCTGACCGTCGGACCCTGACGCCCGCACCAGCCGGGCGTCCCCGTCCGGTCCGCCGTCCGCGGACCGGGCCACCCACCACAGACCAGTGACCGGGCGGCCAACGCCTGGCGGGGGAGGGGACCTTGGACCAGGCGTTCTTTGCGCTGATCACCATCGCCATCGGCGTGGGCGGCTGCATCGGCTACTTCTGGCTGTCGAATATCGTGCTCGACAAGCTGATCTTCCCGGCGACGGGACCGCAGGCGGGCCGCAACATCAACCGCGC
>DBBA01000210.1 GCA_002291955.1 Rhodobacteraceae bacterium UBA996
TCCATCCTGACGCTTCGACCCGTGGCGCGCGGATGCTGCGCACTGCGCTGGGGACGGACGTTGCCTCCTGGCTCGAGGACGCCACTGTCGTCGAGGTGATGCTCAACCCGGACGGGCGGCTCTGGGTCGACCGTCTGGCTGAGGGGCTTTGCGACACGGGCGCGCGGCTGTCGGCGGCGGACGGTGAGCGGATCATCCGGCTGGTGGCGCACCATATGGGCGCCGAGGTGCATGCCGGGGCGCCGCGGGTGTCGGCGGAACTGCCGGGAACGGGGGAGCGGTTCGAGGGGCTGTTGCCCCCGGTCGTCGCGGCCCCGGCCTTTGCGATCCGCAAGCCCGCTGTCGCGGTGTTCACGCTTGCCGACTACGTCGCCGCCGGGACCATGACGACCGCGGCCGCGGGTGCCCTGCGCGATGCCGTCGCCGGGAGGGCCAACATCCTCGTCGCCGGTGGCACCTCGACAGGCAAGACGACACTGACCAACGCCCTGCTGGCCGAGGTGGCCAAGACCACCGACCGCGTCGTGCTGATCGAGGACACCCGCGAACTGCAGTGCCTGACGCCGAACCTCGTCGCGCTGCGTACCAAGGACGGGGTCGCGACGCTTTCCGATCTCGTACGCTCCTCGCTGCGCCTGCGCCCCGACCGCATCCCCATCGGCGAGGTCCGCGGGGCCGAGGCTCTGGATCTTCTGAAGGCCTGGGGCACCGGCCATCCCGGCGGGATCGGGACGATCCACGCGGGTTCCGCGATTGGGGCCCTGCGGCGGATGGAGCAGTTGATCCAGGAGGCCGTAGTCACTGTACCGCGCGCCCTGATCGCCGAGACCATCCACCTGATCCCGGTCCTGGCCGGGCGGGGGTCGGCGCGGCGTCTGATCGAGCTCGCCCGGGTCACGGGGCTGACGTCCGCAGGCGACTACGCCCTCGACGACCTGCTTTCCCCCACAGCCGGAGATGTCCCATGATCCCCCGCGTTCCCTTGCACGCCATAACCGGCGCCGCTGTCCTGGCGGCCGCCACTATCCTCCTTCCCGACGCAGCGCTCGCCGCCGGGTCCGGCATGCCCTGGGAGGCGCCGCTCCAGACCATCCTCGAGTCGATCGAGGGGCCGGTCGCCAAGATCGTCGCGGTGATCATCATCATCGTGACCGGCCTGACGCTCGCCTTCGGCGACACCGGCGGCGGGTTCCGGCGGCTGGTGCAGGTGGTGTTCGGGCTGTCCATCGCCTTCGCGGCCTCGAGCTTCTTCCTGTCGTTCTTTGCGTTTGGCGGCGGGGCGCTGATCTGATGGAGCACCCGACCGACATCCCCGGCTTCTACGCCCCCGTCCACCGCGCACTCAGCGAGCCAATCCTGCTTGCGGGCGCGCCGCGCACCATCGCCATCGCCAACGGCACGCTCGCCGCCGCCATCGGGCTCGGACTGCGGCTCTGGCTGGTGGGGCTCGCGTTCTGGCTCGTCGGCCACCTGCTGGCTGTCTGGGCCGCGAAGCGCGACGCGCAGATCGCCGAGGTCGCGCGGCGGCACCTGCGCTATCCCGCCTGGTTCGGGGTGTAGGCCTATGCTGCGCCTTGCCGAGTATCGCACCCGACCTGCCGCGCTCGCGGACTTCCTGCCCTGGGCGGCGCTGGTCGCCCCGGGCGTGGTCCTCAACAAGGACGGTAGCCTGCAGCGCAGCGCCCGGTTCCGCGGGCCTGATCTCGACTCCGCCACGCCCGCCGAACTCGTCGCCACCTCGGCGCGTCTGAACGCGGCGCTGCGGCGGCTGGGCTCCGGCTGGGCGGTCTTCGTCGAAGCGCAGCGGATCCCTGCGCAGGACTATCCGGCTTCGGACTTCCCCGATCCGGTCTCGGCGCTGGTCGATGCGGAACGGCGGGCGCAGTTCGAGGAGGATCAGGTCCACTTCGAGAGCGCCTACTATCTGACACTCGTCTGGATGCCGCCTGCCGACGAGGCGCGACGTGCGGGGGGCTGGCTGATCGAGAACGCACCCGCGCGAGGGGCCGACCCCGCGGAACTCCTTGTCAGCTTCGCCAGGCGCGCCGACCGCTTCCTCGACCTCCTCGAAGGCTTCATGCCCGAGGCGGCGTGGCTGACGGATGCGGAGACGCTGACCTACCTACACTCGACCATCTCGACCCGCCGCCAACGGGTGCAGGTGCCCGAGGTGCCGATGCATCTCGACGCGATCCTCGCCGACGAACCGCTTCTCGGCGGGCTCGCGCCCCGGTTGGGGGACATGAACCTGCGCACGCTGACGATCCTCGGGCTGCCGAGCACCACTTGGCCGGGGCTCCTGGACGAGATCAACGGCCAGGCCTTCGCGTACCGCTGGTGTACGCGGGTGATCTTCCTCGACAAGACAGATGCGGCTCGCCTCTTCACCCGCATCCGCCGCCAGTGGTTCGCCAAGCGCAAGTCGGTGGCGGCGATCCTGAAGGAGGTCATGACCAACGAGGCCTCGACGCTTCTGGACAGCGACGCGGCCAACAAGGCCGCCGACGCCGACGAGGCGTTGCAGGAACTCGGCGCCGATGTGGCGGGCGCGGCTTATGTCACCGCCACAATTACGGTGTGGGACGAGGATCCCCGCGCGGCCGAGGCCAAGCTCAAGGCCGCCGAGAAGATCGTTCAGGGCCGCGACTTCACCTGCATCCCCGAGACGCTGAACGCGCTCGACGCCTGGCTCGGCTCGCTCCCCGGGCATCTCTACGCCAATGTCCGCCAGCCGCCGGTCACGACGCTGAACCTCGCGCACATGATCCCGGTCTCGGCGGTCTGGGCGGGGCCGGCGCGCAACGACCATCTGGGTGGCCCACCGCTGTTCCACGCCGAGACCGAGGGCTCCACCCCGTTTCGCTTTTCCACCCATGTCGGCGATGTCGGCCATACGCTGATCGTGGGCCCGACCGGGGCGGGCAAATCGGTGCTGCTTGCGCTCATGGCGCTGCAGTTCCGCCGCTACTCGGGCGCGCAGGTCGTGGCCTTCGACTTCGGCGGCTCGATCCGCTGCGCGACGCTCGCCATGGGCGGGGATTGGGAGAACCTCGGCGATGCGCTGACCGACGAGGTGCCCGCCGTACAGTTGCAACCGCTCGCCCGGATCGACGAGGCTGCGGAACGCGCCTGGGCGCAGGACTGGCTGGCCGGCATCCTTGGCCGCGAGGGGGCGATGATCGACCCCGTGGCGCGCGATCACCTCTGGTCGGCGCTGACCTCGCTCGCCTCGGCCCCGGTTGAGGAGCGCACGCTGACCGGCCTGTCGGTCCTGCTGCAATCGACGGAGCTCAAGCGGGCGCTGAAGCCCTTCTGCCTCGGCGGGCCCTTCGGGCGGCTCCTCGATGCCGAGACCGAGGAACTGGGCAGCGCAGATGTCCT
>DBBA01000212.1 GCA_002291955.1 Rhodobacteraceae bacterium UBA996
CGGCCTTCACCGGAGGGATACGCCGTGTCACCGGGGCCGAACAACCTGATGCTGATGGCGTCGGGCGCGAACTTTGGCTTGCGGCGGACGGTGCCGCACATGCTGGGCGTCGCGCTGGGGTTTGTCGCGATGACCGCGGCGGTGGGACTGGGGGTGATGGCGCTGTTCGACCGGCTGCCCTGGCTGGAACCGGCGCTGATGGTGGCGTCTGTCGCGTATCTTCTTTGGCTGGCGTGGAAATTCGCCCATGCCGCGGCGCCGGAAGGCCGGGCGGCGGGGGCGCGGCCGCTGACGTTCCTGCAGGCGGCGGGGTTCCAGTGGCTGAACCCCAAGGCCTGGGCGATGGCGCTGACGGCGATCGCGCTCTATGCGCCCGAGCGTGACCTGTCCGCGGTGCTGGCGGTGGCGGTGCTGTTCGGCGCGGTGAACCTGCCGTCGGTCGGCCTGTGGGCGGCGGCGGGCACGCAGCTGCGGCGCTGGCTGTCCAGCCCCGCGCGGCTGCGGGCGTTCAACTGGACCTGTGCCGCCGGGCTGGTGCTGTCGATGCTGCCGTTTCTGGTGTGACAGACCGGTGCCCGCCCAGCATCCGGGCCACCAGCGCAGCACCCTCGGCCCGGCGCAGGACCGGGCGGGCGGTCTGGCCATGGCGGATGCCGGTGTTGGATAGGGCGGACCCGTCGAGGCGAGACAGCGCTACAGCGCCCAGAAATAGACTTTCGAGCCTAAGGCCCGACGAGAAGAGAACCTCGTGTCGATCACAAAGTAGGTGAACGTAATCTTGGATTGGCCGCGGGTCAAGGGCGGCCAGTCCGGCATCGACAAGTGCAACTGCTGGCAGCAGCACCTCAGGCGAGGCAAACCAGAGTTCGGCGAGGGGTGAAGCGACAAGCACGCGGTGCTGCTGTGAGATTCGCACATCGTGTGTCGCAGAAAGCAGGCCTCGCGAGATGCGGACTGCTGCCCCTGATCCGGTGCCCGGGACCTTAAACCTGTCGACTGCGCGCAAGGGAACTGCCCAGGAGTCAAGAGTCAGGACGTTATCGCCCGCTCGCAAGTCTTCGACCTCTACTGGTCCACGCGGTGTATCGATTTGGGTTCCGGCACAAAAACAAACTTGGCTATAAGTGCTCGATGCGTCCTGATCGGAAGTAAAGAATCCTGGTTGTCGGCCCCCATCGCGGACCGCGGTGCCCCAATTGTCGACATCAACACCCGGCGTCCACGCAATATCGAAGGGGCGGCCCTGCGGATCAATCCCGCGGAAGACGACCACAGGAACACTTCCCGGCACTGCGTCGGATCGTAGTATGGTTGTCTTCGTCTCGAACGGGACGCCATCGAAGTTCATGCGCAGCACATACGTCTCGCCAACTTCGAAGCGGTAGGGTCTCGGATCGTCGGGGTCGCTTTGGATCACAAGATCGGTGATCCGGTCCTGGCGATCCCTGCCTTCGCTGAAGCGGCTGACGCCCTGGCCACTGTCGACATCGCTGCCAATTGCAAATGTGAAGTTTCGGTCGTCAACCTTGATCGGGTCGCTCAAGATGACCTCCAGACGCGCCCGCGGCGTTCCGACGCCCGGATCAGCCGCAGGAGCATCACCGCTTCCTCCATCGCCAGAACGCGGCGCGGGGCGGGACCGTGGCCCGGCTGGCCCGGGGGCGGCACCGCCGATTCGGTGGCGCGGCCCGCGGCCAGGATCAGGCCCGGCCGGTCGAGCACCGGCTGCACGAAGCCCGCATCGCGCGACGGGCAGACCGTGCCGTCGCCCAGGCGGACGAAGGCGAGGGCGGGCACCATCACCTCGACCTCGCCGAACCAGAGCTCGGCAAAGGGCGAGGCGACGAGGAAGCGTTGCCGGGCGGGCACGGTGAGGGGCGGCATCCCCGGCATCGCGGGCAGGGTGACGGCCGCGAATTCGCCCATCTGCGGCAGGCCCGACCGCAGGACCGCGACCACGGGTGCCGCCCCCCCGCAGGCCAGCGCGACCGACACGCCCGGCGCAAGATCGCGCGCGGGCAACGAACGGCCACCCTCCAGCGCCACGGGGGCGGCGGGGTCGATCCCGGTGAAGGGGCGGGTGTCGGGCAGGTCGGCGATGGGGTCGGCGAGATGGGTCAGCGGCATGGCGGGGTCTCCTGTCCCCGGCAGCCTGCCAGCCCTTGGTTAACGGACTGCCAACCGCGCCCGGGAAACCCGCCGTCAGAACGGAATCGAGTCGTCCGACAGCCCGGCCTCGGTCGCGGCGGTGACGAAACGGGCGACGACCTTCTTCTCGCCTGCCTTGTCGAAGGCGATGTCGAGCTTGTCGCCCTCGACCTCCGTCACGGTGCCGTAGCCGAACTTGACGTGAAACACCCGGTCGCCGGGACCGTGGGCAGGGATCGCGGTCGCGTCGATGGTGATGTGGCGCGCCTCGGCCGGGGAGGCCATGCCGCGGGTCCCGGCCCGGTCCTGCATCCGCTTCCAGCCGGGCGAGTTGTAGACGTCGGCCCGCGCCACGCGATCCTCGAAGCTGGCGGCAGGCGCGGCCGCGCCGAAGCCGCCGCCGTGCAGGCCGGGGGGCGTCAGGATATCGACGTGGTCGCCGGGGAGTTCGTCGATGAAGCGACTGGGGAGCTGGCTTTGCCATTGGCCATAGACGCGGCGGTTGGACGCGAAGGAGATGGTGCACACCTCCTCGGCCCGGGTGATGCCGACATAGGCGAGGCGGCGTTCCTCCTCGAGCCCCTTGAGCCCGCTTTCGTCCATCGACCGCTGGCTGGGGAACAGGCCGTCTTCCCAGCCGGGGAGGAACACGGCCGGAAACTCCAGCCCCTTGGCGGCGTGGAGCGTCATGATCGTGACCTTGGCGCCCTGGTCGGACTGGTCGTTGTCCATGACGAGGGCGACGTGTTCGAGGAAGCCTTGCAGGTTCTCGAACCCTTCCAGCGCGCGGATCAGTTCCTTGAGGTTTTCCAGCCGACCGGGGGCCTCGGGCGTCTTGTCGTTTTGCCACATCGCGGTGTAGCCGGAGTCCTCCAGGATCGTCTCGGCCAGTTCGATGTGGTTGTGGTCTTTCGCCTGTGTTGTCTGATGCCAGCGGTCGAAGGCATCGACGAGCGAGAGGATTTCGGACTTGGCCTTTCCCGACAATTCGCCGTTGCGGGCGGCGAGGCGGGCCGCGTCCATCAGGCCCATGCCGCGCGAACGCGCCAGGCGCTGGATGCCCGCCAGCGCCTTGTCGCCCACGCCGCGCTTGGGGGTGTTGATGATGCGTTCGAAGGCGAGGTCGTCATCGGGGCTGACGGCGGCGCGGAAGTACGCCAGCGCGTCGCGGATTTCCTGGCGTTCGTAGAAGCGCGGGCCGCCGACCACGCGGTAGGGCAGGCCGATGGTCAGGAAGCGGTCCTCGAACGCGCGCATCTGGTGGGCGGCGCGGACGAGGATGGCGCATTGGTCCAGCGGCATGGGTCGGATGCCGCGGGTGCCGTGGCCGAGCGCCTCCAGTTCCTCGCCGACCCAGCGGGCTTCCTCGTCGCCGTCCCAGTGGCCGATGAGGCGGACCTTGTGGCCGTCGTTCGCCTCGGTCCAGAGGGTCTTGCCCAGGCGCCCGGCGTTGGCGGCGATCAGGCCCGAGGCGGTCGCGAGGATATGGGGGGTGGAGCGGTAGTTCTGTTCCAGACGGATGACGGTTGCGCCCGGAAAGTCCTTTTCGAACCGCAGGATGTTGCCGACCTCGGCCCCGCGCCAGCCATAGATCGACTGGTCGTCGTCGCCCACGCAGCAGATGTTGCGGTGGGTGGCGAGAATGCGCAGCCAGAGGTACTGGGCCACGTTCGTGTCCTGGTATTCGTCCACCAGGATGTAGCGGAACCAGCGGGTGTATTGCGCCAGCACATCCGGGTGCGCCTGGAAGATGGTGACCATGTGCAGGAGCAGGTCGCCGAAATCAACGGCGTTGAGCGTGCGGAGCCGGTCCTGATAGGCCGCGTAGATTTCCGTGCCGCGGTGGTTGAAGGCGGCGGCATCCGCGGCGGGGACCTTTTCGGGGGTCAGGGCGCGGTTCTTCCAGCCGTCGATCAGGCCCGCCATCATCCGGGCGGGCCAGCGCTTTTCGTCAATGTTTTCGGCGACGATCAGCTGCTTGAGGAGCCGGATCTGGTCGTCGGTGTCGAGGATGGTGAAGTTCGACTTGAGGCCCGCGAGTTCCGCGTGGCGGCGCAGAAGCTTCGTGCCGATGGCGTGGAAGGTGCCGAGCCACGGCATCCCTTCGACCGTCTGGCCCATCAGGCGGGCGACGCGGTCCTTCATCTCGCGCGCGGCCTTGTTGGTGAAGGTGACGGCGAGGATCTCGTTGGGCCTTGCGGCGCCGGTGGTGAGCAGGTGCGCGATGCGGGCGGTCAGGGCCTTGGTCTTGCCGGTGCCGGCGCCTGCCAGCATCAGGACCGGACCGTCAGTCGCAAGGACCGCGGCGCGCTGGGCGGGGTTCAGGTCGTCGAGGTACGGCGTGGCACGCGCGGCCATGGCACGCGACGACAGCGACCCGCCCGCGGGGACGGGCGCCGCGGCGGCGGCCTCGAACGCATCGCTGTCGTCCCATCCGTTCATGGGGCGCAGGATAGCGGATCGCGCCGGAAAGGGAAGGGCGCGTTCATGGTCCGTTCGCGCCCGTTACCGAAGCCGCGGCGGGCGGGCCGGATCGGACCCCGGTGCCGTGACGGGGTCGGGTGCCAGCGGTTCGGGCAGGTCGAAGCGCAGGCCCACGCGGGACAGGCGTGCGGCGATGGGATCGGAGGTGTCGAAGAAGCCCACATCGAGCGTCGCGGCGTCGAGCCCGGAGAAGGCGAGTGCTTCCGCCACGGCCTGCGCCAGCGCGCCCTCGGCCCCCGGGGCGGCGCCGAGGATGGCGAGCAGGTGTCCGGATGCGCCGGTATCGTAGCGGACCCCGGCGAGGTAGGCCATGCGCGCAAGCCCGGCTCCTTGAGCGAGTTTTCCGTCGAGCGACAGGATCAGCCGTTCGGGCAGGGCGCCGGGTGGGGTCAGGTCCTGCGGGCGGG
>DBBA01000339.1 GCA_002291955.1 Rhodobacteraceae bacterium UBA996
CGGTGCTCGCGCGCCACCTGCGCCTGTCCGAAGGCGCGCCCCTGTTGCGGACCGTCTCCGTCAACGTGGATGCGCAGGGGCAGCCGGTCGAGTATGGCCGGACATGGTTCGCGGGCGACCGGGTGCAGCTGATCGTCGAACCCGAGTAATCGCCGCCGTCCGGACGGCGGCCGTCGTCACAAAACCGACACGGGACCTGCCTAAGGCAACCCGCCTGTGATACCGCCACCTGTGTCGCCTCCGGCCGCACGTTTCACCCGACCCAAGGCCAACCCGCAAAGGACACCCGCCCATGTCCCTGTTGCCCGACCTGCGCCTGACCGGCGCGCTGGTGCTGGCCGACGGCGCGCTGCATGACGTGCCGCTGACCCTGTCGCAGGGCCGCATCACCGACGGCCGCGCGCCCGAGGTGGACCTGTCGGGCTACTGGCTTCTGCCCGGGATCGTGGACCTGCACGGCGACGGCTTCGACCGCCACCTGCGCCCGCGCCCGACGGCGCCCTTCGACACGCAGCGCGCGCTTCTGAACGCCGATGCGGAACTGGCGGTCAACGGCATCACCACGGCGTGGTTCGCGCAAAGCTGGTCCTGGGAAGGCGGATCGCGCAGCCCCGAGGCGGCCGAGGACGTGATGGAATCGGTCGCCCGCATGACGCACCGCTTGATGGCCGATGTCCGCGTGCAGGTCCGGTTCGAGACGCACATGACCGATGACCACGACCGGCTGATGGCCGCAGTCACCCGGTTCGGCGTGGACATGCTTGTGTTCAACAACCACCTGCCCGAGGCCGTGGTGCTGGCCGACGGCAAGCCCGACCGCTTTGCCGCCTGGGCCGGGCAGAACGGCCATACGCCCGAGGGGCTTCTGGCCATCGTCCGCGACGCCCAGCGCCGCGACCCGGTGGTGCCCGCGTCGCTGGCCGCACTCGCGCCGCGGCTGGCGGCGGCCGGCGTGCGGATGGGGTCGCACGACGACGGCGATGCGGCGACGCGGGCCTTCTACCGCGGGATCGGGGCGCCGATCAGCGAGTTTCCGACGACCGTCGAAGCCGCCCGGTCGGCCCGCGACGCGGGCGAACCCGTGCTGATGGGCGCGCCCAACGTGGTGCGGGGCGGCAGCCAGGCGGGCAACATCGCCGCGATGGAACTGGTCGAGGACGGCCTGTGCGATGCGCTGATGTCGGACTACTACTATCCGGCCATGTGGCAAGCGGCCTGGGTGATGGCCGACCAGCACGCGGTGCCCTTCCCGCGCGGGTGGGAGATGATCTCGGACGCGCCGGCGCGGGTCATGGGGCTGACCGACCGCGGGCGGCTGGCCACGGGCCAACGCGCCGACGTGGTGGTGATGAACCCCGAGACGCGGGTGATCGAGGCGACCATCGCGGGCGGGCGCCTTGCCTGCGCCTCGCGCGAGGCCGGCGCGCGGCTGATGCGGGCGGGGCTCGACCGGGCGCTGGCGGCGGAATAGGCGCGGCGGCGTCCGGCTCCGGTCGAGCAGAGCGCCCCGCCCGGAACAGCCGCGTGAGCCACCCGGGCAGCGGATGGCCGCCCCTTCGGCCAGCCGCTTGGGTGACACAAGCGCGCGTTCGACCGTCGCCCTGGCCTGCCGCCATAAGGTGCAGGTGCCCGGCGAAGCAGCGGCTGACCGCGGCCATCCGATCCCCTCGGACGGCCCTGCCTGGGATACCGCGTCGGGTGGGCAATCTGCCCACCGCCCCGTCAGCTGTGTTTCGCCAGGAACTCCTCGGCCGGCAGCGCCCGGAAATCGGGTAGCGCCGTGCGCAGGGTCTCGTGGTCCCAGTCCCACCAGGCCAGCCGGTCCATCGCCGCGCCCACGTCCTCGGGGAAGCGTCGGCGGATCACCCGGGCCGGGTTGCCCGCGACGATGGTGTAGGGCGCCACGTCCTTGGTCACCACCGACCCCGACCCGATCACCGCGCCGTTGCCCACCGTGATTTCGGGCTTCACCACGGCGCCGTGCCCGATCCACGTGTCGTGCCCGATCACCGTGCGCCGCGCTGCGCGGGCCGCGAAGAAGTCGGCGTCGGGTGCTTCCTCTGGCCAGTAGTCGCCGGACCGGTACAGGAAGTGGTGCAGGCTCGCCCGCGTCATCGGGTGGTCGGTCGGCCCGATCCGCACCATCGCCGCGATGTTGGCGAACCTGCCCACGGTCGTGTTGGCGATGTCGCAGAGCCGCGTGCAGTAGCTGTAGGCGCCGAAGGTCGAATTCAGGATCACGCTGTCCGCGCCGACCTCGGTCCAGGGACCGAAGTCGGAGTTGCCGATCTTGCAGCCCGGGTGGATCAGCGGGCCGTCCGCGTTCAGTCCCTTGGTCACGTCGCCGCCCCTAGTGCCCGCGCTCGCCGATGAACCGCTTGCGGATCATGCCCGACAGCCAGTCGATCACGGCGATCACCACCAGGATGTTCAGCACCACGAACGCCACCTGGTCGAACAGCCCCGCGCGGAACCGCTCGATGATGATCATGCCGACCCCGCCCGCGCCCACAAGCCCCAGGATCGTCGCCGACCGCGTGGCGCTCTCGAAGCTATAAAGCGACAGGGACAGGAACACCGGGAAGATCTGCGGCAGGTAGCCATAGCGGATGATGCGCGGCCCGTCCGCCCCGGTCGCCCGCACGCCCTCGACCTGCTTGCGGTCGATGTTCTCGATGGCTTCCGAATACAGCTTCGCCAGGTTCCCCATGGATGAGATCCACAGCGCCAGCACCCCCGCCAGCGGCCCAAGGCCCACCGCGCGCACGAAGACCAGCCCCCAGACCACGTCATCGACCCCGCGGAAGACGTCCAGCATCCGGCGCACCGCGTGCCGGACCACGCCCACCGGCATGGTGTTCTTCGCGGCGAGGAACCCGAGCCCCAAGGCAAAGATCGTGCCGATCAGCACGCCCAGGAACGCCATTGCGACGGTCTGGGCGATGCCCACGTAGATCTGCGCATAGGCCCAGTTGCCCATGTCCTGCCAGATCACCATCCGGCTGATCAGCCGCCACGCCCGTTCGCTGGAATCGAACAGCTTCACGAACTCGAACAGGTGCAGCGAATACAGGACATAGCCGATGGCCAGCGCCCAGCCCGCAACGCGGATCGCCCGCAGCCGCGGATCGCCAAAGGCGCCGGGGTGCGACTTCCGCACCGCGGCCACGTCCGCATCGGTGATCGCGGCAAAGGACAGCGCGGTCATTTCAGCGACTCCTTGCCGATCAGCGCATGACGGGCGCGTTCCGACACCAGGTCGATCAGCGTGACGGTCAGCACCACAAGGATCAGCACCGCCGTCACCCGGTCGTCGGAATAGAAGCTGATGACGTGGTTCAGTTCCTGCCCGATGCCGCCGCCGCCCACGAACCCCACCACCGCCGCCGCGCGCACGTTGATCTCGAACCGCCACAGGGCGTAGCTGGTGAAGTTCGGCAGCACCTGCGGCAGCACGCCATAACGCATCCGCTGCGCCCAGGTGCCGCCCACGGCGGTCAGCCCGTCCACGGGGCGCATCGACGCGTTCTCGTTCACTTCCGAGAACAGCTTGCCCAGCGCGCCGGTCGCATGGATCGTGATCGCAAGGATGCCCGCCAGCGGACCGATCCCCACGGCGAACACGAACACCAGCGCAAACAGGATTTCCGGCACGCCACGGCAGAACTCGAGGAACCGCCGCGCCACCACGCCCACCCAGGGGGCGGGCGTCAGGTTGCGCGCCGCCAGAAAGCTCAGCACCACCGCCAGCGCCGTGGCGATCAGCGTGGACGTGATCGCCATCAGGATCGTTTCCCAGATGAGCGAAAGATACGTCCAGAAATCGTTGTACCAGAACCCGATGGACCCCTGCGGGAACCGCCCCTCGGCGTTCGCGCCCGCAAACAGCAGGTCCCATTGCAGGGTCGGCATCACGCTGCCGAAGTATTCGAAGATGCGCGGGACCCCGGCGATCAGGCTTTCGGGCCAGAACCGCGACACGTCGATCGACCAGAACAGCATCACCAGGAACCCGCCAAGAAGCAGCAGGTTCGCGGTCAGCTTCTGCCGCCGGATCGCGGCGCGGTGTGCCTCGAACAGGGCGACCGCGTCCTGCCCCGGCTGGACCGGGGGCATCGTCAGCGTCAGCGCCACGGGACTACACCGCCACGACGGCGGGCGCAGGCCGCGCGCCGCCCAGGCTGGTCGAGGTCAGCGCCTCGTTGAACGCTTCCGCCGCTTCCGCGCCGTAGATCTCGCGCGCCATCCGGTCGGTCAGCTGCGCCGCGGTCCCGTCGAAGACCACCCGCCCGTCCTGCATCCCGATGATGCGGTCGCAGTAGTGCCGCGCGGTATCCAGCGTGTGCAGGTTGCAGATGACGGTCAGCCCGTCCTCGGTGTTGATCGCCCGCAGCGCGTCCATCACGATCTTGGCGTTCAGGGGGTCAAGGCTGGCGATCGGTTCGTCGGCGAGCAGGATCTTGGGCTCCTGCACCAGCGCGCGGGCAATCGCCACCCGCTGCTGCTGGCCGCCCGACAAGGTGTCGGTCTGCTGCAAGGCCACATGTGCCATGCCGAGCCGATCCAGCGCGCGGATCGCGAACGCCCGCTCCCTGGCCGAGAACAGCCCCAGCATCGACGTGCCGAACCCGTGGTGGAACAGCCGCCCCGACATCACGTTCGTCAGCACGTTCAGCCGGCCCACAAGGTTGAACTGCTGGAACACCATGGCGCATTCGTTGCGCCACTGGCGCAGGTCACGGCCCGTGAGCGCGGTGATCTCGCGCCCCTCATGCAGCAGCTGGCCGGATGACGCATCGTTCAGGCGGTTGATCATCCGCAGGAGCGTGGACTTGCCCGCGCCGGACCGGCCGATCACGCCGACCATCTGACCCGCGGGGATCGACAGCGTGACATCGCTGACGGCACGCTTGCCGTTGAATTCCTTCGTCAGCTTCCTGAATTCGAGCATCGCCTGTCCCTTCGTCCTGCTGTCTGCCGGGGGCGTCGCGCCGCGATCTGGCGTTGCACCGGGGATGTCCGCACACAAAAGCGCGGCGGCGCCCGCTTGGGGCGCCGCCGCTGTCAGGTCAGGTTCAGCGCGAGGCGACGGCCTGGCGGCGCATCTCGACGATGCCTTCGTAGAAGGCGTGGTCCACGCGCACGAAGCCCTGGCCTTCGCCCGCCGTCACCGACTGGTAGCAGGCCGGGTCGGACGCCAGCAGCGTCTCGTGCCATTCCTCGATGATCGCGCGGGCCTCGGCGGGCATGTCCTTGCGCACCACATAGGGGCCGTTCGGGATCGTGCCCGACTTCCAGATGATCCGCAGGTCGGCCATGTTCAGCAGGCCGTTGTTGATCATCGAGCGCAGGTTGCCGCGGGTGTAGCCTTCCGACTCCTCGCCCTGGCCCGAGGCCCAGGTCACGCCCGCGTCATACTGGCCTTCCAGCACCGCGATCACGGCCTGCTCGTGGCCGCCGCCGAACCCGGTTTCCGAGAAGTAGGTCGCGTCGTCGATGCCCGCCTGCTTCAGCTCGAACTGCGGCACGAGGAAGCCCGAGGTCGAGTTCGGGTCGGCATAGGCCAGCGACTTGCCCTGCATGTCCTCGAGCGAGGTGATGCCGCTGTCCGCGCGGGTGTACATGACGGCGATGTAGCCGGTGGTGCCGTCAGCCTCGGACGCGACGAAGATCGGCTCCACGGCTTCGGGGTCCTGCAGGTAGATCGCGGCATAGGCCGAGGCGCCGAGACCGGCATAGTCGAGCTGGCCGGCCACGAGGCCCTGGATCACGCCGGCGTAGTCGGGCGCGGGGAACAGTTCGACCGGAACGCCCAGGCGCTCGGCCAGCTGTTCCTGCATGCAGGCGTTGTTGCGCAGGCGGTCGGCCTCGTTCTCGCCGCCAAGCAGGCCGATGCGCAGCACCGGCATCTCGGCGCGCCAATCCTGGGCCAGCGCGGGAACGGCGGTCAGCGCCGTCGAGGCGGCGATCATCGCAATCAGGGTGGAACGGATCATGGGTGTCGTCTCTCCGACAGGGTGAAAGCGGGAATTGGGGGCGGGGTCCGGACCCCACACCCGGCCGCCGTGACCGGGGCGATACCGGCGATCCATGACGCTTGGGCAACGTGTTTGTGAAACTTCGGTTGCGGACAGACGACAGGCTTGCGACGGCCCGCCCGGGGGCGGCACAGGCGCGCGGGCCGCCCAAGCCGCTTGCCGACCGCGCCGCGGAACGTCACACAGGGCGCGTCGCCAGGGAGCCGGGGATGCAGACGAACTTCACAGCCGAACAGCTCGCCGACCCCGGGATCGCCCGATCCAACGAGATCCTGCGCGCCTGCGTGCATTGCGGCATGTGCACGGCGACCTGCCCGACCTATCAGGTGCTGGGCGACGAACTCGACAGTCCCCGGGGCCGCATCTACCTGATCAAGGACATGCTCGAGGCAGGGCGTCCCGCCGACGCCCGCACCGTCCAGCACATCGACCGCTGCCTGTCGTGCCTTGCGTGCATGACCACCTGCCCGTCGGGCGTGCACTACATGCATCTGGTCGATCATGCCCGTGCGCATATCGAGGCGACCTATCGCCGCCCGCCCGTGGAACGCGCCCTGCGCTGGGTGCTGGCGCAGGTGATCCCGTATCCGGGCCGCTTCCGGCTGGCGCTGCTGCTGGCGCGGATCGGGCGGCCCTTTGCGCGGCTGATGCCGGACGCGCGGCTGCGGGCGATGCTGGCGATGGCGCCCGACGTAATCCCGCCGGTCAGCCGCAACGACGATCCCCAGACCTTCCCGGCCCGAGGGGAGCGGCGGATGCGGGTCGCGCTGATGACCGGCTGCGCGCAGAAGGCGCTGAACACCGACATCAACGACGCCACCATCCGCCTGCTGACCCGGCTCGGGGCCGAGGTGGTGGTGCCGCGCGGCATGGGCTGCTGCGGCGCACTGACCCACCACATGGGGATGGAAGGGCCCGCCCACGCCAGCGCCGCGGCCAACATCCGCGCCTTCATGGCGGAACAGCGGGCGAGCGGGCTTGATGCCATCGTCATCAACACCTCGGGCTGCGGGACCACGGTCAAGGACTATGGTCACATGTTCCGCCTCGATCCGGCGCTCGCCACCGATGCCGCGACCGTGGCGGGCCGTGCGCGCGACGTGTCCGAGGTGCTGGTGCAGCTTGCGCCGCAGGGCCGCGCCCCCGAACCCCTGCGTGTGGCCTACCATGCCGCCTGTTCCCTGCAGCACGGGCAGAAGATCAAGTCCGCGCCCAAGGACCTGCTGAAGTCCGCAGGCTTCACGGTCGTGGAACCCGCCGACAGCCACCTGTGCTGCGGGTCGGCGGGCACCTACAACCTGATGCAGCCCGAGATTTCGGGCGAACTCAAGCGCCGCAAGGTCGCCACGCTGGAAGCCCGCGCGCCCGACGTGATCGCGGCGGGCAACATCGGCTGCATGATGCAGATCGGGTCGGGCACCGGCGTGCCCGTTGTGCACACGGTCGAGCTTCTGGACTGGGCCACCGGCGGGCCGAAGCCTGCCGCCCTGGGGGGCACGCGCCCCGGCCGCACGACCTGATTTCCACCGCTGACGGTGTGGCGGGGTGAACCCCGCCCTACGGAACATGCCCCGCGCGATGCCATTGCGCAAACGCTTGCGCGACTCAGGAGCGTTGTGCTAGCGTTTGCACAACGGCCGGTCAGGCCACGCCGCACCAGACGGCATCCGGGGGGATGACCACGCGCATGGACGGAGCAAGCACGCTCAAGGCCCTCGCCCGCGACCTGGGCGTGTCGGCGGCGACCGTGTCGCGCGCGCTGGCCGGTCACCCCCGCATCTCGCGCGAGACGCGCGAAAAGGTGGAAGCCGCGGCGCAGGCGGCGGGGTATGTGCCGAACCGCGCGGCGCGGGCGCTCGTCACCGGCAAGGGGTCGGGCTTCGTCGGGCTGGTCATGCAGGACCCCGGCTATGGCCGCGAACACTCCTATGTGGGCGAGTTCGTGCAGGGTCTGGGGCAGGGACTGTCGTCCCACGGGATCGACCTGTTCCTGACCTTCGTCCCCGATGGCGGCAGCGAGCTTTCGGTGATCCGCAATATCGTCGGCTCGCGCCGGGCCGACGGGCTGATCCTGGGCCGCACTACGCCCGACGACCCCCGGGTGGACTACCTGCTGGCCGCGCGGTTCCCGTTCGTCACCCACGGGCGCACGGCGGCCGACCCGGCCCCGTTCGACTGGCTGGATACCGATGGCGCCACCGCCTTTGCCGAGGGCGCGCGGCGGCTGTTCGACCTCGGCCACCGCCGCTTCGGCCTCGTGTCGATCGACGAGCCGATGGCGTTCCGCACGCACCGGACGGACGGGCTGCGCGCCGCGCTGGCGGGCACCGGGGCGACACTGACCGTCGCCACGTCCCCGCGCTATGACACCACCGCGCGCGACGCGGCGATCCGCGCGATGCTGACCGCCCCCGACCGCCCGACTGCGGTGATGTGCCTGTTCGACGGGCTGGCGCTGGCGGTGCTCGACATCGCCGCCGACCTTGGCCTGTCGGTGCCGGGCGACCTGTCGGTTCTGGGCTTCGACAACATCGCGCCTGCGGCCCACGCCCGGCCCGCCCTGTCCACCTTCGACAGCGACACGCTGCAGGCGGCCCGGCACCTGGCCGACATGCTGGTGGCGCGCATGTCCGCACCATCCGCGCCCCCGGTCCACCGGCTGATCCCGGCGCACTTCGTGCCGCGCGCCAGCCACGGCCCGGCGCCCGGCTGACACCGCCCCGCTGACTGACGACCGCATCACAAAACCAAGGGAGGAACACGATGCACCGGACGATTTCCCTCAAGGCCCTCGCGCTGGCGGCCTTCGCCACCGCCACCGCCCCCGCCGCGGCCAGCGCCGAGGCGCTGTTCTGGTCCACCCAGGCGAAACCGGTCGAGGAAACCCAGGCCATGCGCGAACAGGTGCTGGCGGGCTTCCCGGGTGGCGTGGACTATCAGGGCATGGACAACGGCCCGTGGATGACCCGCATCCAGGCCGAGATGCAGGCCGGATCGGGGACGATCACCGTGCTCGGCGGCCTGCACGGTGACATCTCGGGGCTGGAAGGGGGCCTTGTGGACCTGTCCTCGGCCGACCTCGACGGGATCGGCGCGGCGATGGTCGAACTCGGCAAGCTCGGCACCGACGAGCAGAAGTACGTGCCGTGGATGCAGGCCACCTACCTGATGGCCGCCAACCGCAAGGCGCTGGAACATCTGCCCGCGGGCGCCGACCTGAACGCGCTGACCTATGACCAGCTAATCGAGTGGGTCACGGCCGTCAACACCGCCACCGGCGCGCAGAAGTTCGGCTTCCCCGCCGGGCCGCAGGGGCTGAAGCACCGCTTCTTCCAGGGCTTCCTTCTGCCGGCCTACACCGGGTCCACCGTGACCGAATTCCGCTCGCCCGAGGCCGAGGCCGCGTGGGAAACCTTCAAGACCCTCTGGGCGCAGACCACCCTCGCCAGCACGAACTACAGCTTCATGCAGGAACCGCTCCTGACCGAGGAAGTCTGGATCGCCTTCGACCACATCGCGCGGCTGGGCGATGCGTTCAACCAGCGCCCCGACGACTTCGTGGCCTTCCCCGCCCCGGCCGGCCCCAAGGGCCGGGCCTTCATGCCGGTGGTGGCGGGCATCGCGGTGATGCAGACCGCCCCCGACATGGAACAGGCGAAGCAGCTGGTGAACTACATGCTGTCGCCCGAGACGCAGATCGCCACGCTGCGCGCGACGAACTTCTTCCCGGTCAAGCCGGTGGACCTGCCCGACGACATGCCGGCATCGGTCAAGGCCTTTGGCCCAGCGATCGCGACGATGACGTCGGCCCCCGACGCGCTGCCCGCGCTGCTGCCGATGGGGCTGGGCGACCAGGGCGGGGCGTTCAACCAGATCTACGTGGACACGTTCGAGCAGATCGTGCTGGGCGGCCGCCCGGTGCGCGAGACGCTCGATGCCCAGGCCGAGGTGCTGCGCGCGCTGATGGTCCAGACCGGCGCCCCCTGCTGGGCCCCGGACGAACCGTCGGACGGCCCGTGCCCCGTGAACTAATCGGCTGAACTGATCGGGTGAACTGAACGCCTGACCTGACCGCATGACGCGCCTCCCTCCCCCCTCGTGGGGGAGGGATGGTGGACTTGCTCGGGAAAAGTGGAGAGCACCTGATCTGGCCAGTCGCCTGGCAATCCCGCCACCAGGCCGAAAACGCCGTCGCCAGATACATCGACGGGTTCTATAACCCCGTCAGGCGGCATTCATCGCTCGGCTTCCAGAGCCCCATCGCTGTCGAGCGAAAGGCCCGCGAAGTGAGCTAAACGCTCTTCACAAAAGCCGGGCAAGTCCAAGATCCTGCGCGAGAATGACCGCGGCACCTACACCGTGCTCACCAAGGGCCTGTATCCGTTCCAGTGGAACTGGGACAGTTGCCCGACGGCGCTCGGCCAGCGCCATTTCGACGAGGCCCGCGCCTGGGTGGAAATCGAGACGCTGTTCGCGCACCAGTGGCCCGACGGGATGGTGCCGCACATCGTGTTCCACAAGCCCGACGACGGCTATTTCCCGGGGCCCGATGTCTGGGCGACAAGGCGGCCGGTGCCCACCAGCGGCATCACCCAGCCCCCCGTGGCGGGCTTCGCGCTGAAACGCCTGTTTGACCGGGCGCGCGACCGCGACGCGGCCATGGCGTGGGCGCGGGTGCTGGTGCCGCAGGTCGCCGCCTGGCACCGCTGGTTCCTGTCGGCGCGCGATCCGGGCGGGCAGGGCTTGGTCGCCATCCTGCACCCGTGGGAAGCCGGGCGCGACAACTCGGTCGACTGGGACGCGCCCTTTGCCTGCGTGCCGACCGACGGCATCACCCCTTACACCCGGCGCGACACCCAGCACGCCGACCCCGAACACCGCCCGACGAAAGACCAGTACGACCGCTACCTGTGGCTGGTCGAGCATTTCCGGGGCAAGGGCTGGGACAACGCCCGCCTGCACGACGCGTCCCCGTTCCGCGTGGTGGACCCCGGGTTCAATGCGATCCTGTTCCGGTCGGCGGCGGACCTGGCCGATCTGGCCGACGCGCTGGGGATGGCCGACATCGCGGCCGAGAACCGGGCGATGGCCGCACGGGGCGTGGCCGCGCTGGACGCGCTGTGGTCGGACGCGCACGGCCAGTACCTGTGCCTGGACCGGGTGACGGGGGAACTGATCGACAGCACCTCGGTCGGCGGCCTGCTGCCCGCCTTCGCCGCGATCCCGGGGGGCCGCGCCGCCCGCATTGCCGACACGATCGACGCGCACGGCACCCGATATCGCGTGGCCAGCCACCCGCCGTCCGACCCGCGCTACCAGGCGAAACGCTACTGGCGCGGTCCGGTCTGGCTGGTGGTGAACTACATGATCGCCGACGGGCTGGCGCGCGCCGGGCAGGAAGCCGCGGCGGACGCGATCACCCGGTCCTCGCTCGACCTGATCCGGGAAAGCGGGTTCGCGGAGTACTACGACCCCCAGACCGGCGAGCCGCTGGGCGGCGGCCGTTTCACCTGGACCGCCGCGATGGTGCTGGAGTTCCTCGCGATGGACGTGTGACCCTTGACGTCGATTGTCCCCGCGCCCATGCCCGGAACAGCCGCGAAGCGGCCCGGGCAGCGGATGGCCGCCCCACCGGCCAGCCGCTTTGGTGCCACCAGCGCGACGAACGAGGTCGTCCGACCTGACGCCATAAAGCGCCCATGCCCGGCGGAGCGGCGGCTGACCGCGGCCATCCGCTACCTTTTTGCCGCTAGCCCGGGTTGATGCAGGCGGAAAAGTGCCCCGGCGCGACCTCGGCCAGCGGTGGCACCACGCCCGCGCAGTCACTGATCGCCCGCGGGCAGCGGGTGCGGAACACGCAGCCCGACGGCGGGTTGATGGGTGACGGAATGTCGCCCGTCAGCAGCACGCGCGCCTTGCGGCGGCCCGGCACCGGCACCGGCACGGCAGACAGAAGCGCCTGCGTATAGGGGTGGTGCGGCACGGAATACAGGCGCCGCGCGGGCGCCACCTCCATGATCCGGCCAAGGTACATCACGATCACCCGGTCGCAGATGTGTTCGACCACCGCCAGGTCATGGGCGATGAACAGCATCGTCAGGTCGTACTGGTCCTTCAGGTCATCGAGCAGGTTGATCACCTGCGCCTGGATCGACACGTCCAGCGCCGATACCGGTTCGTCGGCCACCACGAAATCGGGGTTCACCGCCAGCGCCCGCGCAATCCCGATCTGCTGGCGCTGCCCGCCCGAGAACTCGTGCGGGAAGCGGTCAAGGTAATCGGCCGACAGCCCAACCTGTTCCAGCAACTGCACGATCCGCCCCTCGCGATCCTCGGGCGTGCCGATGCCGTGCAGGGACAGCGCATGCCCGATCACGGTGCGGATCTTTTCCCGCGGGTTGAGGCTCGCATAGGGGTCCTGGAAGATGATCTGCATCCGCTTGCGGAAGCGGCGCATCCCCGGCCGGTCCAGGCTGGTGATGTCGGTCCCGTCGAAGCGCACGGTGCCGGA
>DBBA01000003.1 GCA_002291955.1 Rhodobacteraceae bacterium UBA996
CTCTGGCCGCCTGGCCGAACGTCTCGGCGCACCCGTGGAAGGGCGCACCGCGTATGCCCCCGACGCAGTCGCGCTGCATTACCGCCACCCGGCCGGAGACGCGGCATGACCCCGCACCTCGTCGGCACGCCCGTCCTGCACACGGACCGCCTGACCCTGTGCGCCCCGGGCCCGCAGGACTGGCAGGCGTTCCACGACTTCCTGCTGTCGGACCGTGCCGAACACGTCCGCGCGCCGGACCTCGACCGCGGCAAGGCGTGGCGGGCCTTCGGCCATGTTGTCGGCCACTGGGTCCTGCGCGGGTTCGGGCTGTTCGTGTTCTGCCTGCGCGGCACCGACCGCGGCATCGGCATGGCGGGTCCGTGGTTCCCCGAACCCTGGCCGGAACCCGAGATCGCCTGGTCGGTCTGGGACGGCACCGCCGAAGGCCGGGGCTTTGCCGCCGAAGCCGCCGGGGCCGCCCGCGACCACGCCTTCCGCGACCTCGGCTGGACCACCGCCGTCAGCTACATCGACCCGGCCAACACCCGCTCGATCCGCCTTGCCGAACGTCTGGGCGCCGTGCGCGACGACAGCGCCGCGACACCCTTCCCGGGTGAACCCACCCTCGTCTATCGCCATCCGAGGCTTCCATGACCGACCACACGGCGCGCGCCGCCGACCTGCTCAAGGACCACCGCGAAAGCATCGACCGGCTCGACGCGATCCTCGTCTACACCCTCGGCGAGCGGTTCAAGCACACGCAGGCGGTCGGCCGTCTCAAGGCCGAACACGGCCTGCCCGCGTCCGACCCCGCGCGCGAGGCCAAGCAGATCGAGCGGCTCGAATGGCTGGCCCGCGAGGCCGACCTCGACCCCGAACTCGCCCGCAAGTTCCTGACCTTCATCATCTCGGAGGTCATCCGTCACCACCAGCAACACGCCGAAAAGAAGTAAGGAGACACGACCATGGCCATGAAGATCCGCCTCGCCCGCGGGGGCTCCAACAAGCGCCCCTACTATTCCATCGTCGCCGCCGACAGCCGCATGGCCCGCGACGGCCGCTTCATCGAGAAGCTCGGCACCTACAACCCGCTCCTGCCCAAAGACAGCGAGGACCGCATCAAGATGGACGTCGAACGTGTGCAGCACTGGCTGTCGCACGGCGCACAGCCGACCGACCGCGTGGCGCGCTTCCTCGAAGCGGCGGGCCTGCGTCCCAAGGCGGAACGGTCGAACCCCAAGAAGGGCACCCCCGGCAAGGCCGCCCGGGACCGCGCCGCCGCCAAGGCCAAGAAGGCCGAAGCCGCCGCAGCAGCCGAGTAACCGGCTTGGCAGACGGCGACCGGGTCTGCGTGGGCGCCATCGCGGGTGCCTTCGGCGTGAAGGGGGAGGTGCGGCTGAAAAGCTTCTGCGCCGACCCCGCCGCCATCGCCGACTACGCGCCGCTCTCGACCGAGGATGGCGGGCGCAGCTTCACCCTGCGCCTGACCCGCCCCATCGAGGGCGGGTTCGCCGCCCGCCTGTCCGGCGTGGCGACCCGGGAACAGGCCGACGCGCTCAAGGGCGCGCGGCTCTATGCCGACCGCGCCCGCCTGCCCGCCCTGGCCGATGACGAGTTCTACCACGCCGACCTGATCGGCCTGACGGTCCTCGACACCGGGGGCGTGGCGCTGGGCCATGTCCGCGCGGTGCACGACCACGGCGCGGGCGACCTGATCGAGGTGATGGGCGCGGGGCTGAAATCCGCGCTCTTGATCCCTTTCACCCGCGCGGCCGTCCCCACCGTGGACCTGACCGCGCGCCGGATGATCGTCGATCCGCCGCCGGGCCTTTTGCCCGGCACGGGGACGCCCGATGACGACTGACACGCCCGGAGCAGCAGGGACGCGCCCGCCCCGGTCCCACGGCCGCATCGCCGTGCGCCCCACGGCACAGCCGCGCGACCTGATGCCTGACACGCCCGACCTTGCCGGCGTCTGGGAAGCCCGCGTCATCACTCTCTTCCCCGAAGCTTTCCCCGGGACGCTCGGCCTGTCGCTCACGGGACGCGCGCTGGCCGAGGGGCGCTGGAAGCTCACCCCCATCGACCTGCGCCCCTTCGGCGAGGGGCGGCACCGGACGGTGGACGACACCCCCGCGGGGGGCGGCCCCGGCATGGTCCTGCGCGCCGACGTCGTCGCCCGCGCGCTCGACACCGCCGCGCAGGGAACACCCCCCGACCGCGCCCAATGGCCGGTCCTCTACCTGTCGCCGCGCGGCACCCCGTTCACCCAGGCCACCGCCCGCCGCCTGTCGCAGGCGCGTGGCCTGACGCTCCTCTGCGGCCGGTTCGAAGGCGTGGACCAGCGCGTGCTGGACGCCCGGGGGTTCGAGGAACTGTCGCTCGGCGACTTCGTCCTGTCCGGGGGCGAGATCGCAGCCCAGGCGGTGATCGACGCGGCCCTGCGCCTGCGCCCCGGCATCCTCGGCAACGCCGCCTCGGCGGTCGAGGAATCCTTCACCAACGGCCTTCTGGAGCACCCCCAGTTCACTCGGCCCGCCGTCTGGGAAGGCCGGGCGATCCCCGATGTGCTGACCTCGGGCGACCACGGCGCCGTGGCCCGCTGGCGCCGCGCCCAGGCCGAAGCCCTGACCCGGGACCGCCGACCCGACCTGTGGGCCGACCTCTGGGCCGACCTGTCCGGCCCGGGCAAACCCACGGACTGACCGGCTTCGCGAAACCTTCCTCTGCTTCGATGTGGCACAAATATCCCGGGGGGAGCGCGGCCCCGCCGCGCCGGGGGGCAGCGCCCCCCGCGCGAACGACAGCGTCAGCCGGTCGTGCAGCCCGTCATCTCGCCGACCCACCCGCCCGCGACCACGGTGAAGCGCAAGGCCGACCGGTCCAGCGCAAAGGGCGCGCCCGATGTCGGCACCAGGTCCACCGTCGCGGTCAGCCCGCCACCCTCCGCCACAAGGACCGCCTGAGACACCCAGACCGACGGATCGGCCGTCTCGACCGCCACCGCGTCGATGCCCGGCCGCCCGACCGGCAGCCGCGCGGTCAGCCGCAACCCGTCCGCGATCGGATCCACCCGGCAGGCCGCGCGCCCCGCGATCGGCTCGGGCGCCCCGTCCAGCGCCTGCCGGATGCGCGGCTCGGCCCGTCCGGGCGTCGGCAGGTCCGCCGCCAGATCGGCCGTCACCGGAATGCAGATGTCGTGGCAGACCCCCATCGTGACGGTCCCGGCCAGCCGCACCGGCTGACGCGGATCGGCCGGCACCACCTCCAGCGGCAGCACCACGTCACCGCCATAGCCAAGGCTCGTCATCCCGGCCTGGTCGAACGCTACGGGCCGCGGCCAGTGCACGATCACCCGCGCCACGTTCCGCGATCCGCTCCAGTCGAACCCGGGCGGGATGCCGGCCTCGCCCGGAACCCGCCAGTAGGTCTTCCACCCCGGCGCCAGCGACACCGCCAGCCCGGCGACATGCGCCCCGCCCCCGCCCTGCCACCCCGGAACCAGGGCCATCGTCCCCGCCTCGCCCGGCAGGGCCAGGACCCCCGACCCCCCGGCCGCCAGCCCTTCGGCCCGCGCGGACACGGGTCCCAGCACCCCGGCCCCAAGGGCGCAGGACAGGACCAGGGACATACGGGCAAGCGCACGCGGCATACCGCCCGGCATAGTCGCAGGACGGCCTGCACGGAAATCACGTTCCGGCGACACGCGACGTCCGTCCCTGCGCCCGGGGCCCCTCGACCGCTTGCACCTCTGCCAGCTTGCGCCGATGCTGCGGCATGGCCCGCCCGTCCCCTTCCGCCCTCCGCGACTCGCCCGTGCAGACGCTCGACCTGACCGGTCGGCTTCTGGTCGCCATGCCCGGCATGGGCGACCCGCGCTTCGAACGCTCCGTCGTGTTCATGTGCGCCCATTCGCCCGACGGCAGCATGGGCTTGATCGTGAACAAGCCCACCCCCGGCGTCACGGTCGATGCCCTGCTCGACCAGCTGTCGATCCCGCGGGGTCCGGGCTCCCGGGGCCGCATCGTGCACTTCGGCGGCCCGGTCGAACACGGCCGCGGCTTTGTCCTGCATTCCGGCGACTACCGGGTGAACGCCTCGACCCTGCGCGTGACCGACGCCTTCGGGATGACGGCCACCCTCGACATCCTCGACCACATCGCCCGCGGCGACGGCCCGGCGCGGTCGATGCTGATGCTCGGCTACGCCGGTTGGGGCCCGGGCCAGGTCGAGGACGAGATCGCCGCCAACGGCTGGCTCGTTGCCGACGCGACCGAACCGCTGGTCTTCGGTGCCGACGATCCCCGCAAGTGGGAAGCCGCCCTGCGCTCGCTCGGGATCGACCCGCTGCTCCTGTCCGCCGCCGGCGGGCGGGCCTGAGGCCCCGCGGGAACGCTTACCCGCGCGGCGCGGCGGCCCGGCGCAACCGGTCGTTGATCGCGCGGCCCAGACCTGCCTCGGGCACCGGCGCCACCGCCACCGGCCCGTCGCCCCCGGCATCCAGCGCATGCAGCACGGCAAACAGCCGCGCCGCGGCCTCGACCGGATCGCCCGCAGGCGACAGGGTCAGGTCCGGGATCACCCCCGGGGGCGGCGGGCCGAACCCCACGAACCGCTCGCCCGGACGCGGGGCGACCGCGCCCAGCCGCAGCGTGGCGCGCGGCGCATAGTGGCTGGCCAGTTGCCCCGGCGCGGTGGGCCGGTCACCTGCGGCAAGCGCCGCCTGCGGCACCGGCGCCCCCAGAACCCCGGCCAGCGCCTCGGCCGTCACGCCGCCCGGACGCAGGATCACCGGTTCCGGATCGAACCCCAGGATCGTCGATTCCACGCCGACGCCGCAGGGACCGCCGTCCAGCACCGCATCGATGCGGCCCGACAGGCCCGCCAGCACATGCCCGGCCGTGGTCGGGCTGACCCGCCCCGACGGATTGGCCGACGGCGCCGCGACGGGGCAACCGGCACCCGCCAGCAGCGCCTGCGCCAGCGGATGGGCCGGCACCCGCACGCCCACGGTCGGCAGTCCGGCAGTGACAAGCGGCGACAACCCGGCGTCCGCGCGCACCGGCACGACCAGCGTCAGCGGTCCGGGCCAGAACGCCGCCGCGACCGCCCGTGCGGCCTCGGGCAGGACCGCCAGCCGCGCGGCCGCCGCCAGGTCCGGAACATGCACGATCAGCGGATTGAACGCGGGCCGCCCCTTGGCCGCGAAGATCCCGGCCACCGCCCGCCCGTCCCGCGCATCCGCGCCCAGACCATAGACCGTCTCGGTCGGGAACGCGACCAGTCCGCCCGCGCGCAGCCACGCCGCGGCCCGGGCAATCCCCGCGGCATCGCCTGCCAGCCGTTCCGTCTGCTTCCCGTCCATGCCGGTTACGCCGCGTTCCGGTTGCCCTTGCCCTGCCCGCGCGCCACCTTGGCCCGCAGGACGGCCCCGCCTACACCCTGCCCCCGCACAAGGGAAGCGACCGCCCGCCCCAAGGACCCGGCCGGAGGACCCGCACATGACCTATCGCCCGCCCGTGGACGAATTCCGCTTCCAGTTCGCCGCGGTCGCCGGCATGGACCGCATCGCCGCGACCGACCGTTTCACGCAGGCGACCCCCGATCTGGTGGACGCGATCCTGACCCAGGCGGGCCGCGTCTCGGCCGAGGTCCTGGCCCCCCTGAACCGGGTGGGCGACACCCATCCCGTGCGGCTGGACAACGGGGTTGTCCGCGCGCCCCCGGGCTTTGCCGACGGCTGGCGCGCGATCGCCGAAGGAGGCTGGATCGGCCTGTCGGCCGACCCTGCCCAGGGCGGGATGGGCATGCCCATGCTGCTGACGACCGCGGTGAACGAGATGATGTCGTCCGCCTGCCTGTCGCTCGCGCTCGCGCCCCTCATGGGCCAGGGCCAGATCGAGGCGCTGGAACACCACGGGTCCGACACGCTCAAGGCGCTGTACCTGCCGCGCCTGATCGCGGGCGACTGGATGGCCACCATGAACCTGACCGAACCGCAGGCGGGCAGCGACGTGGGCGCACTGGCCACGCGGGCCGAACCCGCCCCGGACGGCACATGGCGGATCACCGGGCAGAAGATCTACATCACCTGGGGCGACGCCGATTTCGCCGCGAACACCTGCCACCTGGTGCTGGCGCGCAGGCCCGGCGCCCCCGCGGGCACCCGCGGCATCAGCCTGTTCCTGGTGCCGAAGCGCCTGCCCGATGCGCAGGGCAATCCCGGTCCGCCCAACGCCCTGCGCGTGATGGGCGTGGAACACAAGCTCGGCCTGCACGGCGCGCCGACCTGCACCATGGCCTACGATGGCGCGACCGGCTGGCTCGTGGGCGCGCCCGACGGCGGCATGGCCGCGATGTTCACCATGATGAACAACGCCCGCCTCGGGGTCGGCGTGCAGGGCGTCGGGATCGCCGAGGCCGCCTGCCAGCGCGCCGTGGCCTTTGCCCGCGACCGCCGCCAGGGCCGCGTGCCCGACCGCCCCGGCGCCACGGGGGCGATTGCCGACCATGCCGACGTCCGCCGCATGCTGGTCGAGATGCGGGCCGACACCGCCGCCGCCCGCGCCATCGCCCTGTCCTGCGCCGCCGCCATCGACATGGCGACCGCCACCGGCGACCCCGCCTGGACCGCGCGCGCCGCCTTCCTGACCCCCATCGCCAAGGCCTGGGGCACCGACACCGGCATCCGCGTGGCCGACACCGGCCTGCAGGTGCACGGCGGCATGGGCTATGTCGAGGAGACGGGCGCCGCGCAGCTCTGGCGCGACGTGCGGGTGACCGCGATCTACGAAGGCACCAACGGCATCCAGGCGATGGACCTCGTGGGCCGCAAGCTGGCCGACGGCGGCGAGGCTGCCGCCGCTCTGATCGACGCGGTGCAATCGGGCGCCGAACAGGCCCGCACCCGCGCCCCGGACCTGGCCGGTCCCGTCTGGCAGGCCGCCGAGGCCGTGCGCGAGGCGACCGACCGCATGCTCGCCCAGGGCGCGGATGACCGCAACGCGGGCGCCACGTCCTATCTGGCGGCCTTCGCCCGGGTCCTGGGCGCACATCACCTGATGACGGCGGCGCTGGCCGAACCGGCCCCCGGTCCCCGCCACGCCCTGGCCGCAGCCCATGTCGCCCGCATCCTGCCGCGCCACAGCGCCGACCTTGCCGCCGCGCGCGACGGGGCTGACGGGCTGTATGCCCTGTCGCCTCAGGTGCTGGGCTGATGGACGGGCGCGACCCGGCCGCCACCGACGGCCTGCGCTACCCATTTCCCCATCCGCCC
>DBBA01000160.1 GCA_002291955.1 Rhodobacteraceae bacterium UBA996
CACCAGCACGCGCAGGGCGCGGGCAGGGCTGTCCACCGCGGCGCCGGGCGCGTCCCGTTCCACATCCGGTTCGGGCATCGCCTCGGGCTGCGGCAGTGCGGCCAGAGCATCGCAAAGCTCGCGTCGGAGCGGCGGCTTCTTCAGGATCACCGCGCAGTCGGGTGCCGGGTCGCGCAGGCCGTCGCCCGCCCGCCGGGCCGCAAGCAGAAGCGCAGGGCAGCTCAGGCCCGCCTGGCGCAGGGCCAGGAGGTCGCCGTCAGCCGATTCGCCCGTGTCGGCGTGGTCCATCACCACGACATCCGTCGGCGGCACCGGCCCGCTGCGCAGAAGTGCCGCGGCACTGGGGAACTGGGTGACCTGCAGGCCAAGCGCCGTCAGCTGCTTGCCCAGGATTTCACGGGTGACCGGCTGATCCTCGATCACGATGGCCCGGCGCATCCAGCCCGGCAGGTGCGGACGCTCGGCCCCGCTGGGTTCGGCGACCGGCATCGTCAGGTGGAACCCGAAGGACGAGCCCACGCCTTCCTCGCTGTCCAGCCAGATCTCGCCGCCCATCAGCTCGACCAGGCGTCGGGTGATGGCCAGGCCCAGACCCGTGCCCTCGTACCGGCGGTTTCGGGCGTCATCCACCTGGTTGAATTCGCCAAAGATGTGGTCGCGCTTGTCGGGCGGGATGCCGATCCCGGTATCCTCGACGGTCACATGGACCCGCACGCGGTCGCCTTCAGGCAAGCCGACGGTGCGCACCAGCACATGGCCTGCCGGCGTGAACTTGACTGCGTTGCCGACAAGGTTGGTCAGCACCTGGCGGATGCGGCCGGGGTCGCCCTCGAAGGCGGTGGGCAGGAACATGTCGTAGTCCACCAGAAGGTCCACGCCCTTGTGGTGGGCGGTCGGCTGCAACAGGGTCACCACTTCGTGGATACAGCGTTCCAGGTCAAAGGGTTCGGGGCGCAGCTGTAGCTTCTCGGCCTCGATCTTGGAATAGTCGAGGACGTCGTTGATGATGACCAGAAGCGCCTCGCCCGAGTTGCGGATCGTGTCCACGAACAGGCGCTGCTCCTCGTCCAGCGGCGTTTCGGCCAGAAGCTCGGCCATCGCGACGACACCGTTCATGGGCGTGCGGATCTCGTGGCTCATGTTGGCCAGGAACGCGGACTTCGCGCGGTTCGCGGCCTCGGCGCGCTCCCCCTCGCGGCGCAGGGCCTCCTGCTGCTCCTTCAGGGTGGTGATGTCGACCCGCAGGCCGACGCGCCCGCCGTCCGGGGTCGGTCGTTCGAACACCCGCATCCAGCGCCCGTCGGACAAGGGCTGTTCCACGATTCCGTCCGCCTGCCGGTGGCGCGACAGCCGGTACTCCAGCCACTCCTCCTCGTGGCCGACGGCATCGGCATAGTCGCCCATCGCAAGGCCTGCGCGCAGGATCGTCTCGAACTCTGCGCCCGGGACCATGGCATGGGCGCTCTGCGGGTAAAGTTCGCGGTAGCGGCTGTTGCACATCACCATCCGGTCGTCCTGGTCGAACAACACGAACCCGTCCGCGATGGCCTCGATCCCCGCGCGCATCCGCATGTCTTCGGTGATGTTGACCCCCAGCGAGACGATGCCGCCTTCGGGTGTGCGCCGGTCGAGCATCCGCACGAACTGCCCGCTCCACAGGCGCAGCACCTCGGGTTCGATCTCGGGCTGCTGCCAGCGACGGCGCATCCGGGCCTGCCAGGCCACGGGCCCCTCGCCCTGCGGGTCGACCAGCCCCTCGGACATGCAGACCTCCAGGATCTCGGCATAGGTCGCGCCGGGGCAGACCGCGTCTAGTCCGTCGAACAGGGACAGGTAGCTGTCGTTCGCGATCACCAGCCGCTCGTCGGCGTCGAACAGGGCGAACCCGTCGCGGATCGACTGAAGCGCGGCCCACAGCCTGCGTTCCGCCTCGATCGCGGCCTCGCGCGCGGCGGCGTATTTCTCGCGCACCTCGGCGTTCTCGCCCTTCAGGGCGGCGGCCTCGGTCTGGACTGTGGTCAGAACGTTGCGCTGTTCCACGATCTGGTCGGACAGGGTCAGGGCATGCTGCGACAGCCGGTGGTTTGCCGCGAACAGTTCGGCCTGCTTCAGCTCCAGCAGGCGTTCCGCAGCCAGGCGAGCCCGGCGTTCCTGTTGCAGCGCGTCAGTCAGACTCATGTCGCTCTCCATGCGGGGTGGCCGCACGGGTGCGACGTTCGGCGAAAGCGGTGAATCCCCGCTTAACGGGTTGGGTCAAATGCGCGCAAAGGGGGGCGCAGCCGCGCGCCCGGGGTGATTGACGCCACCCGGGTGCGGGGGTACGTCGCAGGCGCCCGTCCCGGTCCCCGTCGCATCCTTCCCCCTGGTGCCGCCCGATGCCGCCGTCCCTTCTTCGCTCGGGCCTGTTCTGGTCCGGCGCGCTGACCTTCATCGTGATGGGGGTCGTGAGCGCGGTCTATGGTCCGGCGCTTCCCGCGCTGGCCCGGTCCGGCGGCGTTGCCCTGGCCGAGGCCGCGATCCTTGTCAGCCTGCACGCTCTGGGTGGGCTGCTGGCGCTGGTTGCCGGCGCGGTCCTGGGCGGGGTGACGGGGCGGCTGGCGGTCGGGGCATCGCTGGCGGGTGCGGTGATGATCGCCATGGCGGGGCCGTGGCTTCTGACGATGGCGGGCGCTCTGGTCATGGGCGGCGGATACGGTCTGACCGCCACCGTCTACAACCGCCGCTTCCTGCTGCAGATGGGCGCGCGGGG
This sequence comes from Rhodobacteraceae bacterium UBA996, assembly GCA_002291955.1. Taxonomy (GTDB): domain Bacteria; phylum Pseudomonadota; class Alphaproteobacteria; order Rhodobacterales; family Rhodobacteraceae; genus UBA996. Next base: position 2,750 of record DBBA01000160.1, read on the forward strand.
ACCGGCGATGGTGGGGCTGCTCAATGCGATCTTCGGGATCGGGTCGATCGCAGGACCGCTGGTGCTGGTGGCGCTGGGGGGATCGGTGCAGCTGACCTACGGGCTGATCGCTGTGGCGCTGGTGGCGATCCTTCCCCTTGCCGACCTTGGGCGGCCGACGGCACCGAACCCGGATCGTCCGGCGTCCGGTCCCGCGGGATCGGCCGCGCTGACCGCGACCCTGCGGCGCCCGGCGATCCTCGGCCTCGGTGCGGCCGCCATCGGGATCGAGGCGGCCGTCGTGGGTCTTGGCCCGGCCGCCCTGATCGGCCTCGGCCTGACCGAGCGCGAGGCCGCGCTGACCGCGTCGGCCTTCTTCGTGATGTTCCTGCTGGGTCGCCTGTCGCTGGTCTGGATTGCGGCGATGGTCCCGGCGCTGCGGCTTCTGGCATGCGCGCTGGCCGCTGCAGCCGTCTGCCTTGCCGCGGCGACCATCGCCTGGCCTGCGGTGTTCTTCACGCTGGCGGGAGGCGCGGTGGGGATGTTCTTCCCGTCCTACTTCGTTGCCGGATCGGACCGCTATGGTACCGATGAACGCGTGGCCTCGGTCATCCTTGCGGCGGTCTATGTCGGGGCGGTCAGCATCCCCGCCATTGGTGCGGTTGCGATGGGCGCAGCCGGAGGGGCCGCGTTCTTCGGGCTGCTGGCGGTCACGGGCCTGGCCGCGGCGGGCGGCACGGTGCTTGCGGCCCTGCGCCCGGTCCACCAGCCCGGCTGAGCAGAAACAGGAAAGGCGTTCCCATGCCGATGTGGCTGATCGACCTACTGGCCTGGAGCGCGCTGTTCGTGGCGCTGTTCTTCCTGTTCCGCTGGCTGCAGCGGCGCAAGAAGTAGGGGCGCGTCGATGAGCGGACGCTTCGGCCCGACGCGTGGCGAGTTGCGCTTTCGCCTGATCGCCAGTCTGGCGGGGCTGGCCTTCATGGTCGGCGCGCTGATGTGGCGCGAGGGCGCGATGGGCCATGCGATGTCCGAGGTCTTTGTCATCGCCACCCTGTTCTTCGGCGGGTCGGCCGCGCACAGCGCCTGGCACCTGTGGCGCGGGCGGTAGGACCCAGACTCAGGGCAGGGGGTCGAGCGGTTCGCGCCCCGTGTCAGTCAGGATGTAGGCGCGCCGCCCCTCGAACACCGCTGCCGTCAGCGGGTCGCCGTAGCCTGCGCCGGTGTCCAGCGCCACGCGGTTGCCGTAGTGGGTGGGCGCGGGCACGACCGTGTGGCCGTGGACGACCAGCGCACCGTAATCGGTGGTGCGGTCGGTCAGGAAGGCGCCGCGGATCCAGACCAGGTCATCCTCGACCTGCGCATCCAGGGCCACACCCGCCCGGACACCCGCATGGACCATGAACAGGTCGATCGTGCGGAAGGTCAGCGGCAGACGCTCGAGGAAGTCGAGGTGCCGTGCCGGGACGGCACGCTGCGCGGCCTCCTGCACCGCGGGGAGACGGGCGCCATAGGCATCGACCCCATAGCTGGCCAGTGTCTCGGCGCCCCCGAGGCGGTCGTCGAACCACGTAAGGCCCGCGCGCAGCCCCGGGTCCTGTTGCCCATGGCGCACGAACAGGGTGAACATGCGGTCGTGGTTGCCCTTCAGCACCTGCCACGGCGCGCCCCGGTCGATGCCCGCCATGAGCAGGTCGATCACGCCGCGGGTGTCGGGCCCGCGGTCGCACAGGTCGCCCAGGTGGATCAGCGGTGCCGTGGCATCGCCCGTGCGCGCCCGGTCCGCGGCCACCCGGTCATGCGCGGCACGCAGCATGTCGAGTTGGCCGTGGATGTCGCCGATGGCATAGACGCGCACGGGGCGGGGTCCCGTCAGGCCACGTCAAAGGTCAGCGGGCTGACCTGCGTGAACCGGCCCGTGGCGCGCAACTCCTCCAGCACCGGATCGGGCACAAGGTCATCGACGTAGAGCAGCGCGATGGCGTCCGCCCCGGGCGCCGACCGGCCCAGCGTGAAGTTCGCGATGTTGACGCCGTTCCGGCCGAGCGTGCTGCCCAGCGTACCGATGATGCCCGGCACGTCGTTGTTGGTGGTGTAGAGCATGTGGCGCCCGATCTCGGCGTCAATGGTGATGCCCTTGATCTGGATGAACCGCGGTTTCCCGTCCGAGAACACCGTGCCCGCGATCGACCGCTCGCGCCGGTCCGTCACCACCGTGACCTTCACATAGGCATCGAACACGCCGGTCTTTTCCTGCGTGGTCGTGCTGATGTCCACGCCGCGTTCGCGGGCCATCACCGGGGCCGACACCATGTTCACGTCGGGGTTCGTGGCCTTCATGATCCCGGCGATGACGGCCGCGTTCAGGGCGGCGGTGTTCATCTCGGCGACCGTCCCGTTGTACAGCACGTTGATCGCCTGCACGGGTTCGTTCGTCAGCTGGCCGACGAACGCACCCAGGTGCCCGGCCAGCTTCAGCCACGGTCCCATGACCGCCGCTTCCTCGGCCGTCACCGACGGCATGTTCAGCGCGTTCTGCACGGCGCCGGTCAGCAGGTAGTCGGCCATCTGCTCGGCCACCTGCAGCGCGACGTTTTCCTGCGCCTCGGTGGTGGACGCACCCAGGTGCGGCGTGCAGACGACGTTCGGTATCCCGAACAGCGGGCTTTCGGTGGCCGGTTCCACCTCGAACACGTC
>DBBA01000161.1 GCA_002291955.1 Rhodobacteraceae bacterium UBA996
CGGGCGCCGACGCTGGTCAAGGACACCCAGGGCACGCTGCCCCTGTCGCCCGACCGGCATCGGCGAGTGCTGGTCCTGACGACGGGCATCGTGTCGCCCGCGCAGGGGGCCTTCCCCTTCCTCCTGCCCGACCTGATGCGGGCCGAGGGGTTCGAGGTCACGGTGCATGACCCCGCGACCGGCTGGCCCGACCCGCGCGCGCATGACCTTGTCCTGTACCTGATGGGCGAGGAGACGCTCTTGACCCGCGGGCGCATCCATCTGGACTGGGCCGCGATCACCGGGCACTTCATCCCGGCGATGGACCGCAGCTGGTTCGATGTGCCGAACGTGCTCGTGTCCTTCGGCTGGCCCTACTACCTGTATGATGCCCCCCGGATGCCCTGCGTGGTCAACGCCTATGCCACGATGGACGGGATGCAGCGCGCGGTGCTGGACTGCCTGACGGGACGCGCGCCGTTCCTGGGCCAGTCGCCGGTCGATCCGTTCTGCGGGCAGCCCGACGCACGGTACTAGGCGCGCATCGGCCCTTTGCGGCTTGTCCACAGGAATCTGGTCCGCGTTACCCGGCGGTCGTTCCCGCGACATGCCACCGTTGCATTTGGCATGCAGCGTCCGAAGGGCTTCGGTGACCTGTCCGTTGCAGCCTGTCCTGTGCGTCGCTCATCCGCCGAAGCCTTGGCCCTTTGCGTTGCCCCCCAGCGCATTTGCCTGTGGCGGCGCACGACCCCGAACAGCCTTGCCCCGGCCTCCCCAGCCGGAAGGCTGACTTGGCCCCCGGTCCCCGCCTGGACCGGGGGCATTCTTGTCTGCCCCGTGCCTGCGCCGACCGTGCCGCGAAAACGGGCATCGGGCCGGTCCGTAACCGCATGCGGCCGGGCGCCGGAATTTTACCGATTGATAAAATCCCGCGCCGTGGCACAGTCAGGGAAAGTCGAGCCAGGGGAGGGACCCGATGTCCGCCAGCCAGACGACGCCCGGGATCGTGGCCGGGCGCCTGCCGCCGGAAGCCTATTGCGAGAACTTCGCCGACGTGATCCCGCCCTTGGGCGCGCACGAGGCGGTGGTGGCGTCCGACCGCTGCTACTTCTGCCATGACGCGCCCTGCATCACGGCCTGTCCCACGTCGATCGACATTCCGCTGTTCATCCGGCAGATCCAGACCGGCAACCCGGAAGGCGCGGCCAAGACGATCCTGTCGCAGAACATCCTGGGGGGCATGTGCGCGCGCGTCTGCCCGACCGAGACCCTGTGCGAGGAAGCCTGCGTGCGCGAGGCGGCCGAGGGCAAGCCGGTCGAGATCGGGCGGTTGCAGCGCTATGCCACGGATACGTTGATGGCGGCAGGGGTGCATCCGTTCACCCGCGCCGCCCCCACGGGCAAGCGGGTGGCTGTCGTCGGCGCCGGTCCGGCCGGGCTGGCCTGCGCGCATCGCCTGGCCATGCACGGGCATGACGTGGTCATTCTGGATGCGCGGCCCAAGGCGGGGGGCCTGAACGAATACGGCATCGCCAGCTACAAGGCGCCGGGCGGGTTCGCGCAGGCGGAACTCGACTGGCTGCTGATGATCGGCGGGATCACGGTCCAGACCGGCAGGGCGCTGGGCCGCGACGTGACGCTGGACGCGCTGGCGGCGGACCATGATGCGGTGTTCCTCGGCATGGGGCTGGCGGGCGTCAACGCACTGGGTGCCCCGGGCGACGACAAGGACGGCGTGCGCGCCGCGGTCGATTTCATCGCCGACCTGCGGCAGGCGGCGGACCTGGCCACCCTGCCCGTGGGGCGCAACGTGGTCGTCATCGGCGGCGGCATGACCGCCATCGACGCGGCGGTGCAGTCGAAACTGCTGGGGGCGGAAACCGTCACCATCGTCTATCGCCGCGGGCAGGAGGCGATGTCAGCCAGCCGCTACGAGCAGGAGCACGCCACCGCGAACGGTGTGCGGATCGTCTGCAATGCGCGGCCCGTGGCCGTCCACGGCAACGGCACCGTGCGCGAGGTGGAATTCGAATACACCCGCACCGGGGCCAAGGGGCTGGAAGGCACCGGCGAGACGTTCCGCCTGCCCGCCGACCAGGTGTTCCGCGCCATCGGGCAGAAGCTCGACGGGGCGCCGTCGGGGCTGGACCTGTCGGGCGGCAAGATCGCCGTCACCGGCCCGGGCCGCACGTCGCGCCCCGGTGTCTGGGCCGGTGGCGACTGCGCGGCGGGGGGCGAGGATCTGACCGTCACCGCCGTGGCCGAAGGGCGCGATGCCGCCATGGACATCCACGCCCACCTGACCGGCGGCGCGGGCTGACCGCCATGCCCGCTTGCCAGCCCGCCCGTCGCCCGCTAGGCACCCGCCCGGTCGGGCGGTGTGGTCAGGAGTATGCGGATGGATGCGTGGGCGGACCAGATGATCGCCTTCGTCAGCGCCAACCGCGAGTGGGCGTTCTGGCTGGCGCTGATCTTCGCCTTCGGCGAGACGACGGCCTTTGTCTCGGTCCTGATCCCCTCGACCGCGATCCTGGTGGGCATCGGCGCGGTGGTGGCCACGGGCGCGCTCGACTTCGGCCCGATCTGGGCCGGGGCATCGGTCGGCGCGGTGCTGGGCTCCACCTTCTCGTTCTGGCTGGGCTGGCGCTACGGCGAGCCGATGCTGCGGGTCTGGCCCCTGAACAAGCACCCGGCGCTGGTGGAACGCGGGCGCGCGATGTTCGCCCGGCGCGGCGCGGCGGCGGTCACGCTCGGCCACTTCCTGACGTTCCTGCGCCCGGTGGTGTTCCTGATGGCGGGGGCCGCCCGCATGGGCTGGCCGGTGTTCCTGGCCGCCAACGTGCTGGGCGCGGTCGCCTGGGCCTTCGTCATCCCGAAATCGGGCGAGGTCGGCGGCGACGTCATCGGCTGGATCTGGCGCTGGTTCACCGGCGGCTGACGTCGGAACAGGCTGAGGGACCTGCGCGACCCTGCCCGGACGGTCAGGCATGACGGTCGCGGCGGGTAGTGAGGCGCGGGCCAAGGCCGAACAGCGCGCCATCGCGTCGCTGACAACGATGACCGACCCGGCGCGCGTCCGCGCCCTGCTCGACAATGCGCGACGCGCCGGATCGGCGACGGTCGAACGGGCGGCCTTCGACCGGCTCTGCGCGCTGTTGCCCGCGACCGCGCCGGGCAGTGTCGCGCATGATGTGTGGAAGTCGGTTCACGCGCTCGAGGAACTCTTGCGGCAGGAGCGCGGCAAGACGACCCGCCTCAGCCGGACCCGCCAGAAGATCGAACGTGACGGAGAAGCACAGACCGCTGCGGACCTGACGATGAAGCGCGAGGCGTCCAGCGGCTTTCGTGACCTGATCGCGCGGGGTCTGCCGCACCTCACCTTCGAAGCTGTCGTGCTGCGGCATCACCGGCACTTCGAGCCTGCCGTGCAAGATGCCGCCGCCGCCCGCCTGACCGAGGCGGGCCTTGACCCCCAGCATTTCCTGCATCTCTCCCCTAAGGAGTAAGCCATGGCCAATCTCGCCACCAACTTTGTCGGCATCAAGTCCCCGAACCCGTTCTGGCTGGCGTCCGCCCCGCCGACGGACAAGGCCTACAACGTCGTGCGCGCGTTCAAGGCGGGCTGGGGCGGCGTCGTCTGGAAGACGCTGGGCATCGACCCGCCCATCGTGAACGTGAACGGGCCCCGTTACGGCGCGGTCTGGGGCGCGGACCGGCGCCTTCTGGGCCTGAACAACATCGAACTCATCACCGACCGGCCGCTGGACGTGAACCTGGCAGAAATCAAGCAGGTCAAGCGCGACTGGCCCGACCGGGCGATGGTCGTGTCTCTGATGGTCCCCTGCGACGAGGACAGCTGGAAATACATCCTGAAACGGGTCGAGGAAACCGAGGCCGACGGCGTCGAACTGAACTTCGGCTGCCCGCATGGCATGAGCGAGCGCGGCATGGGGTCGGCCGTGGGTCAGGTCCCCGAATACATCGAGATGGTCGCCCGCTGGTGCAAGGCGCACACCCGCATGCCGGTGATCGTGAAGCTGACGCCCAACATCACCGACATCCGCTATCCCGCCCGCGCCGCGCACAAGGGCGGTGCCGATGCGGTGTCCCTCATCAACACCGTGTCCTCGATCACGTCGGTGAACCTCGACACCTTCAGCCCGGAACCGTCGATCGACGGCAAGGGCAGCCACGGCGGCTACTGCGGTCCGGCGGTCAAGCCCATCGCCCTGAACATGGTGGCCGAGATCGCCCGCGACGCGGAAACCCGCGGCCTGCCGATCAGCGGCATCGGCGGCGTCACCACCTGGCGCGACGCGGCCGAATTCATTGCGCTGGGCGCAGGCACCGTGCAGGTCTGCACGGCGGCCATGACCTATGGCTTCAAGATCGTGCAGGAGATGATCACCGGCCTGTCCGACTGGATGGACAAGCAGGGCCACGCCGACATCGACGCCTTCCGCGGTCGCGCGGTGCCGAACGTGACCGACTGGCAGTACCTGAACCTCGATTTCGTGACCAAGGCCCGCATCGACCAGGACGCCTGCATCAAGTGCGGGCGCTGCTATGCGGCGTGCGAGGACACCAGCCACCAGGCCATCGCCATGAAGCCCGGCCGTGTGTTCGAGGTCATCGACGCGGAATGCGTCGCCTGCAACCTGTGCGTCAACGTCTGCCCGGTGGACAACTGCATCACCATGGAACGCCTGCCCGCGGGCGCCGTCGATCCGCGCACCGGCCGCACCGTCACCGGCACCTACGCCAACTGGACGACGCACCCGAACAACCCGTCCGCCAAGGCGGCCGAGTAACGCCGGACCCGGTCCCGCGGCCCTTGCCAGCCGCGGGCCGCCCCGGCATGGTCGCCGCACCCGGGGAGAGGGGCACGGATGCGCAAGTTCCTCGTCGTGCTGGACGACAGCCGCGAATGCCTGAACGCCATGCGCTTTGCCGCCATGCGCGCGGCCAAGACCGGCGGCGGCGTGCAGATCCTGTCGATCATCCCGCCCGACGAATTCCGCCACTGGGCCGGCGTGGGCGAGATCATGCGCGAGGAAGCCCGCGACCGCATCCGCGCCCATTACGAGGTCTTTGCCAAGTGGATGCGCGACAAGCAGGGCGTGGACCCGGAACTCGCGATCCGCGAAGGCGAGCCGGTGCCGGAAATCCTCGCCCAGATCCGCGATGACCCGGAAATCGGCGTGCTCGTGCTGGGCGCGGGCACCGACAAGTCGGGGCCGG
>DBBA01000097.1 GCA_002291955.1 Rhodobacteraceae bacterium UBA996
AGATCAATGGGTCCTGACCCTAGCACAATGTATCTCTTGACGGCGTGGTTGGCGATAGCCCAAGTGCCGCATCGAACCGCCCTTTGCGCTACGGCAAGTGTTCCATTCCGCCCGGTCCCTGCATGAACTCTCTACTGATAGGGTCGCTGGGCAAACTGCGGTCGACTCCGGTCTCGCCACGAACTGATCCCGAACCAGTCCCATCACCTCGGGCGGTGGTGCGCGGCTGAGCTTGCACCTTACCGTCGTCGCCTTCCGGGCCCACGGTCACAGACCGATCGTCGCGTCCGCGAAACCGTCAGCGCGCGACGTTGGGCGATCCGCTCTGGCGCCCTCGCATATGGGAAGCATGCTGGATTTGCCCGGCAAAGCGGTCTAGCCAAACCCGGCACGACCGGAGAGCCGCCGTCATGATCCGCACCGAAGCTGCGACCAAGTCCTTTGATGTCGCGCGAGTGATTGACACCGTGTCGCTCGACGTGGCCGAGGGCGAATTTGTCGCGGTGGTTGGCCCCTCGGGCTGCGGCAAGAGCACGCTCCTACGTCTTGTCGCGGGCCTCGATACGCTGGACGCGGGGCGCATCGCGCTGGGCGGGCAGACCGTCTCGGCACCCGGGGTGCATGTCCCGCCCGAGGCGCGGGGCGTGGGCGTGGTTTTCCAGTCCTACGCCCTGTGGCCGCATCTGAACGTGCGCGACAATGTCGGCTTTCCGGTCGAGGCCGCCGGCAAGGGGCGTGCCGTCGCGCGGGCCGAGGCGCTGCGGCATTTGCAGACGGTGGGGCTCGACGGCCTTGCCGACCGCCGCCCGGCCGAGTTGTCGGGCGGGCAGCGGCAGCGCGTGGCGCTGGCGCGGTGCCTGGCGCAGGGGGCGCGCACGATCCTGATGGACGAACCGCTGGCCAACCTCGACCCGCACCTGCGGGCGGCGATGGAGGAGGAACTGTCGGACTTTCACCGGCGCACCGGAGCGACGGTCCTGTTCATCACCCATGACCAGCGCGAGGCCTTTGCCATTGCGGACCGCGTCGCCGTCATGGCGGCGGGGCGCGTGTTGCAGTGCGCCGCCCCCGACGAAATCTACCGCCGACCCGCGTCCGAGAACGTGGCGCGCTTCATCGGGCGCGGCGCGGTGCTGGAGGGCCTGCGCGATGGCGCGGCGGCGGACCTGGGGCCGCTCCGCTGTCCGGTGGCCGGGCCGGGCGCCGACGGGCCGGTCCGCGTCCTGGTGCGGCCCGAAGACGTGACGCTTGCGCCGGGCGCCCCGCTCCGGGGGCAGGTCCGCCGGGCCCTCTACCGCGGCGGGGCCTGGGAGGCGACGGTGGAGGTGCCGGGTCTGGGCGAGCCGCTGGCGGTGACGTCGCGCGACCGGCTGGCCGACCGCGAGGAGGTCGCCGTGGCCGTCACGGGCGGGTGGGCGCTGCCGTCATTGGCGCCAGGGGATCACCCCGGGCGGCAGGCGCGGGCCTGAGCGGTCGAGCGCCAGCATCAGCAGCGCCGTCGCAAACACCGTCACCACCGACATCGCTGCGGCCACAGTGGTGGAGCCTGCGCTTTCGAGGCTGAAGATCATGGTCCCGATGGTCTCGTTCCCGGTGGACCACAGAATGGACGACACGGTCACCTCGTTGTAGGCGGTCAGGAACACGAGGATCGCCCCCGACGCCGCTGCCGGGGCGACGAGCGGCCCGAACACCCGGGTCATGCGGCGCCCGAACCCGGCCCCGGACACGCGCGCGGCCTCGTCCAGCGACGGATCGAGTTGCAGGCAGGCGGCCATCACGGGCTTCAGCGCGATCGCGGCGAAGGCCGCCAGATAGGCCAGCACGATGATCGCCAGCGTATTGTAGAGCGACAGGCCGAGCCCCGGCAGCGGGCGCAGGAACATCAGGATGAAGGCGACCGACAGGATGATGCCCGGCACCGCCGAGGCGAGTTCCGCGAGCGTGGCGAAGACCTGCCCGCCGCGCCGCCGCAGCGCGCCGCGGGCCGTGAGGAAGTATCCCGCCAGCACCGCGAGCATCGCCAGGACCAGCCCCGCCGCACCGGCCGCCACGGTCGAGTTCGCAAAGGCCCGCAGGGTGGCCTGCTGACGCAGCAGCACCTCGGCGTAGTTGCCAAGCGTGACGGTGTCCCATGTCACCGGCACTCCGAAGGTCGGCACGAGCGAGGTCCCGACGAGCGCGGCCATCGGCAGCACCAGCGTCGCGACCACGACGAGCGCGAGGGTCGCCTCGGCCAAGGGGCGCCAGCGGTCCAGCGCCAGTCGCAGGGGTGGCTGGGGTGATCCGCTGAGCCGGGCACGGGCGCGCGCTGCGAGCGTCAGTTGCAGGACGACGGCGACGAGCGCCACGGTGGCCATGAGTGTGGACAGCACCGCGACGGCGGGCAGCATCCCCGGACCGAAGGATGACAGACGCTGCCAGATCAGCACCGGCAGGGTGGTGTAGCGCCCCGGGATGCCCAGCAATGCCGGGATGCCGAAGTTGCCAAGCGCCGACACGAAGGCCAGCGCGAAGGCCGCCAGCAGGGCCGGTCCCATCAGCGGCAGGATCACCCGCACCAGCATGCGCCCCGGCCCGGCCCCGGCGACGCGCGCGGCCTCGACCATCTCGCGCGGGAGTGTGCGTAGAGCCGTGTACAGGACCAGGAACGCGAGTGGCGCGTGCTGCAGTGCCAGAAGGGCGATCACCCCCGCGCGCGAGTAGAGCGGGTTGGGGCTGCCCGGGGGGGGCGCAAGGCCGAGTGCCATCAGCACCGGGCTTGACGGGCCCAGCGTCTGCGTCCAGGCGATCGCGGTCACATGGGGCGGCACCATCATCGGCAAGAGGATGCAGAAGACGACGATGCCGCGTCCGCGCACATCGGTCAGCGCCAGCCCCAACGCCAGCGCGGCCCCGAGACCGAGTGCGAGCACTGCCGACACCGCCGAACTGTCGAGGCTGTTGACGAGCGCGACGCGCACGGCGCGCGATCCCCAAGCGTCCATGAGCGGGGCGAGGGATGGACCGCCGTCGGGGCCCACCAAACCCCGCGCGAACAGAAGGCCCAGTGGCATCGCGAACAGCGCGATGGCCACCGACAGAAGCGCGGCAAGGGTCAGCCCCTCGCCGCGCGACAGGACGCCCCGCGGGCGCACCGCCCGGATCAGCCGCCGAACAGGTCGGTGAAGCGGAGCTTGTTCTGCGCGTCTTCGGCGAGCGCGCGCGCCGGGTCGAAGTCCAGAAGCCGGATCTCGGACCGGGGCGGGAAGCCCGGGGGAGGCGCCACATCCGGGTGGGCCGGCAGATAGCCCTGCGCGGCGGCGAGTTCCTGCCCCTCGCGGGATAGCAGGAAGTCGACGAAGGCCTTGGCCGCCTCGGGGTTCTGCGCGGTGGACAGGATTGCCACGGGTTCGGTCACATAGCTGACGCCCTCGGTCGGGAACACGAATTCGACCGGCGCGCCCTCGGCCTTGGCGCGGATCGGCAGGAAGTCCACGACCATGCCGTAGAGCTTCTCGCCGCCCGCCACCGCCGTCTGCACACCGCCGTTCCCCCCCTGCGCCAGCGCGCCCTGCGCGGCGAGCCCTTCGTAGTAGGCCCAGCCGAGGTCGGGGTGCCCGGTCAGCGACACCATGTGGATCGTCGCCGCGCCCGAAGTCAGGGGCGAGGGCATGACGATCTGGTCCTTTGCCTCGGCCTTCAGGAGGTCGGACCACGACGCGGGCACCATCGGCGCCGCCGTGTTGTAGACGATCCCGGTGGTGATCAGCTTGGTCGAGAACCAGAACTTGTCCGGGTCCATCGTTGCGGGGTCGTAGGCCGCGATGTCGGCACTCTCGTGGGTCATCAGGCGGCCCTGCGCCTTCAGCCCCTCCATGGTCACCGAATCGGCGATCAGCAGGACGTCGGGCTGCGGCGCGCCCGCGGCATACTCCGCTTCCAGCTTGGCCATGACCGCCGTGGTCCCTTCACGGAACCATTCGACCTGCACGCCCGGATGCGCCGCGGTGAAGGCATCGACCGTCTGCTGCGCGTCCGCGTTGGGCTGCGAGGTGTACAGCACCAAGCGCCCGGTCACCTCGGCCGACACCGTTCCGGCGGCGAACAGGGCCAGAAGCCCCGTGAGAATGGCTTTGGTCGTGTGCATCGCGTCAATCCTGACTGTTGTGTTCGGCTATCAGGGCGGTAACAAGGTAGTGTAACAAGTATCCGACACGCTGGTGCGGCTTTGACTTGCGGTCCCGTCGGTGTGTGCGGCCGGACGGCCAGCGCCGCCTTCGAACCGGCTCTGATCCTGTGACATCCCCAAACGACATCGTCGTGCCAAGGTGGGTCTACGAGGATCCAATTAGGGCAGCGGTCACATCATCGGGGTCGTCGGCACCACATCCTTCCCCTACCGCCGCGCGCGAGCGCGCGCCGGGCGCGAGGGGCCTGCCCCTTGCGCCGTCAGACCGTTACCATGTGATTGTCCCAAGCGACGGGGTGGCGGGCGAGGGCCTGCGGTCCGGCGTCAGTCAGCGACAGAAGCAGGCCCGACCCGCAGGACGCCACGAAGCCCATGGGCAGGGGTGCAAGGCCGCAGACGTCGGGGCGGGCCTGTGCGGCCAGGAACGCACCGTCGGCACCATACAGCTGCACCCGACCGCCCTTGGGCGAGGTGATGGCGACCTGCGCCCCGTCGCCCGACCATGCGACCGATCCGGCATAGCCCTGCATCGCCAGCACCTCGGGGTCAGGCGCGTCGGCGAGCGTCACGCGACCGTCGCGCGCGCGCAGGGCCAGAAGCGGCACGACCTCGCCCGGGGGGCCTTCCCATTGCAGGGCGAGGGCAAGCGTGCCGTCTGCCCGGAGTGCGAGGTGGCGGATCGAGTTCTGCGCCATCTCCGGCCACTCGACCAGGTCGCGCAGGTCGCCGTCCGGGCCAAGGATGGCGAGCGACGGGCGCATGGTGTCGAGGTTCAGCTTGCGTCGGTCGGTCGGGTCGGTCGCGATACCGCCGTTGGCGACGGCAAGGTTGCCGTCGGGCAGGGCAAGGATCTCGTGCGGACCAAGGCCGCCAGTCTGCCAGGCGCCGATCCGGACCCAAGTCGCCGTGTCCCACAGCCCGACCAGCCCGATGCTGTCGTCGGCGCGCTGTTCGGCGGTGGCCAGCACCGTGCCCCCAGCCAGATAGGCCGCGTGACCGTTGAAGTGCAGGCCCGCGGGCGGGTTCAGCCGGGCCAGCCCGCGACCGGTCGCGCAATCAAGGACCAGCGCATAGGTGCCGGGCCGGCGGGCCATGACCACGGCCTCGGCCCGGTCGGGGTGCCGGGCGCCCGCGTGGCCCCGGGCGGGCATCGGTACGCGGAAGGCAAGGCTTCCGTCGCCGCGCAGGCCGTAAAGCGCGAAGCCGTCGTCCGCATCGCGCGCGCAGGCCAGCCATGTGGGCGCACCGGCATCGGCCCAGCCAATGGCTGGCGCGGCGGTCACCGCGGCAAGCGCGGACAGGAAAACGCGGCGGGTGGTCATCGGGTCAGTCTCCGTCCAGCGAATTGAACCCGGCCGAGATGCCGAGCGCGCCGCCCAGTTCGGCCGTGATCGCGTCGCGCAGGGCGCGGATCCGCTGGGCGAGGATTTCGACCCGCAGACGCGCCTGCGGGTCGTCGATGTCTTGGAACGCGGGATCGCGGATCGCGCGGGCGGCGGTCTCGACCTGATCCAGCGCACGGTCGGTCGCGGGCAGCGGGACGTCGGACAGGGCGGTGGCCAGCGCATGGGCCGCGCGCGCGGCGGCCAGCGCGTTCGGCAGGCTGCGCGCGGTGCGCCAGCCTTCGGCCCGGGCGGGACGGGGCGCAGCGATGTCACCCAGAGGCCGCCCGAGGCGGGCATCCGCCGTCAGTTCCAGCATGGCGAGCGCCTGGGTGTAGAGGGCGCGTGTCGCCTCGGTCGCATCCAGATAGGTGGTGTTCCCGGGCGCGCCGGGATCGCGCAGAAGCGCCGCGTGGTCGGCCCAGTCGGTAGCCAGTGCGGTCGCCTGCGCGGACAGGTCCGCGGCAAGTGCGGCGACCAGCGTGCAGCCCGGATCGGCGGGACCGTAGTCCAGCCGCGCCTCGCCCAGCATCAGGTCGAGCCCGGCAAAGCCGCGGGCCGAGGCGGATGTCGCCGATGGCGCCCCAGGCATCGCGCGCCGCGTGGTAGGCGGGCAGGACCGCCGGGCGGCGGCAATCGGCGGCGGCGCTGTCGGCCAGCGCATGTGAAGCGGCGTCGAACCGCGCGAGGCCGGGCAGTATGACCGTATCCAGCGCGCGGGCCGTGTCGGCCCGGGCGGGCGTGGCGGCCAGTAGGACAAGGCAGAGCATCCAGCGCATCACGGGCCCTCCAGATACCGGATCAGGGCGGCGCGGTCGTCCGCGTCCATCGCGGCCACCCTGTCACGCGCCGGGGTGGCCGTGCCACCGTGCCACAGGATCGCTTCAAGAAGCGAGCGGGCGCGGCCGTCGTGCAGCCAGCTTTCTCGGCCCAGGCCCACCGCATGGGCGTGGCCGATCCCCCACAGGGGCGCGGTGCGCCATTCACCAGGCGCTACACCCGGTTCGCCCACGGGGCTGGCCATGCCGGGCCCGAGGTCGTGCAGCAGGAAGTCGCTGTAGGGGCGGATTTCTCGCGGGCCTGCGGCGGTGGCGATGGGGAAGGCGGGCCGGTGGCAGGCGGCGCAGCCTGCGGCGTCGAACAACGCCGCACCTCGCGCATCGGGTGCGGAGGCAGGCGCGGGAACGGCAAGCGACGCGAGGTGCCCGGCGATCAGCGCGACGCCCTGTGCCGAGACCTCGTGCCCGCGCGCATCGCCATCGCCGTGGGGGGCCGCGCGGCACGCCGCCTGCGCCGCGGTGCAGTCGCCCCATGGGTTGGGCAACAGGTGCGAGGACAGGCCCATGTCCACCGACAGCGCCAGCGCCACCGCCTGGTCCAGCGTCGCCTCGGCCGCGCGGCGACCGAACCGCCCGGGAACAGGATCGCCGCCCTGCCCTGCCAGCATCCGCGCACGTCCGCGGATGCCGTCGCCATCGCGGTCGTCGGGGTCGGCCCCGGCAAGGATGTCCGCCGCCGGGATCGCCGCGATCAGGCCCATGCCCACAAGGGGCGGCGCCGCGCGCAAGCCCGCCGTGGTTGCCGGATCGGGCGCGCCCCAGCGGGTGTCGGCCAGCAACACCACCGGGCGGCGCAGGTCCACCGGGATGCCATCGGCCAGTGCGACGGTGTGATGCGCCCAGGTCACGCCCACGTGGGCCTCGCCGGGCAGACCGCCCGTGGCGAGCGGCTGGACCTGTGCCCCGAGGACCGGATCGGGCGCCCCATCGGGTTGCGCCAGACGCACGACCATGCCGACCGGAACCGGCGCGGCCTCGTCGGCCGGATGCGCCCGCCCGTGGTTCACGTGGCACGCCGCGCAGGACCGCGCGGTGTAGAGCGGCCCAAGACCGTCTGACGACCGGGTCGAGGCCGGTGCCGCCGCCCATGGCCGGTCGAACAGCGCCTGACCCGCCTGCGCGTCGAGCCCGGCGAGCCCCTCCAGTCCCGGCACGCGCGTCAGATAGGCCAGATGCGGCACGGGCGGAGTTACCCGGGCGACCTCGGGCGGGTGGTCGGGGGCGCCCGCGGCGGCAACGGCCAGCGCGGCGGCCACGACCGCAGCGACCGGGACCGCCCGGGTCAGGCGCATGTCATTCGGCCACCGCGGACGGGTTGTCGAGGCTGTCCGAGCCCTCGATGGCGATCTCGCCCAAGGCCAGCGCCGTCACGGCCCGCTCGATGCCGCGGGTCTGCGCGATCAGCGCGTCGACCGCGCCGTTGACCAGCGCCGCCCCGGCCTCGTTGCCGGGTGCCAGCATCATGTCATAGGCCATGCCGCCCCAAGCCGCGTCCACCATCGCGGTCATCGCGGCCATGGTCGCGTCGATCCGTGCGGTGGTGTCGGTCGCCACGCCCGCATCGGTCGCGGCCACCAGCGCTGCGAGCGACGGCCCTTCGACCACCGTGCCGTCGATCCGCGTGTACTGCCCGGTCCAGACGTTCCGGATGCCCTGCGCGTTCAGGAAATGGCTCATGTGGGTATTGTCGGAGAAGCAGTCGTGCTCCTCCTCGGGGTCGTTCAAGAGAAGGCCCAGCCGCATCCGCTCGCCCGCCAACTCACCATAGGACAGGCTGCCCATGCCGGTCAGCATGGCTGTCAGCCCGGCGGTCGGGTCCGCCGTCACCGCCGCCCGTGCGGCGCCGTCGGCGTCCCAGGCTGCGACCAACTCCTCAAGATCGGCCACGAGCAGGTCGGTCGCCGCCGTCAGGTAGGCCGCGCGCCGGTCGCAGTTGCCGCCGGTGCAGGCGTCTCCGGCAGCGAAGTCGCTCGCCGGACGGTCGCCCGCCCCCGGTCCGATGCCGTTCAGGTCCTGCCCCCAGAGCAGGAACTCGATCGCGTGGTAGCCGGTGGCGACGTTCGTCTCGATCCCGTCCAGTTCGTTCAGCGACTGCAACAGCGCGGGCGTGATCGTCGTGGTGTCGATGGTCTGCCCCGCGACCGCCAGCACGGGCGTCGCAATGATGTTCGCGGCAGCGAGCGGGTTCTCGTCATAGGCGCCGATGTAGTCGCCGCCGGTGTAGTCGATCAGCCCCTCGTCCAGCGGCCAAGCGTTCACCCGGCCTTCCCAGGCGTCCACGATGGGGTTGCCGAAGCGGAAGACCTCGGTCTGCTGGTAGGGGATGCGCGCGGCGCGCCAGGCGTCGCGGGCGGCGGCCAGCGTGTCGGGCTACGGCGCAGCGACCAGCGCGGCCACGGCAGCATCCAGCGCCTGCGCGGTGGTCAGGCTGTCCTGATACCCCGCCAGCGCGATGTCCGCATAGGTGGTCAGGACGGCGGCCGGGTCCTGTGCCGCGACCGGCAGGGCGACAATGGCCGTGGTCAGGGCAAGGGCGGCAAGGCGGGGCTTCGGCATCGGGACCTCCCGGGGTCTTGCAGGGCGCGAGTGGCTGGGCGGCCTTGGGCCTTGGGCGGTCGCCGTGGCCTGGATATTACCTGAGTAGAACGCTCTGAAATCCCGGTCAAGGCGCGCGCTGCCGCGGGAGTGGCGTCAGTCCGGCAGGAGATGTTCGTAGCGCGCGTCGGTCAGCGTGCGCAGGAAGGCGACGAGCGCGTCGATCCGCCGGTCGTCGAGCGCGGGGCCTGCCCGCAGCCGTTGCAGCGCCAGCGTGTCCGGAACGGGGGACGGGCCAAAGGGCGCGCCGGTTTCCGGGTTCACCAGCCGCGACGGGTCGCGGGTGTTGTAGAGGTTGTAGAACAGGACGACCGTGCGCAGGTCGGCAAAGACCTCGTTGTGCATATAGGGCCCGGTCACGGCCACGTTGCGCAGGGTGGGCGTACGGAACTTGCCCCGCTGGGCGGGATCGTTGGCGGCGAGGTTGCCCGCCAGACCTTCGTCCACCCTGCCTTGAGGCACGCCGTTCAGGACGCGCAGGGCCGCGTTTTCCGGCGTGCCGATGTTGTGGAACCGGTGATCCGTGAAGACCTCGCGTTCCCCCATCCCGCCGCCGCCCAGCGTATGGCACTCCGCGCAGTTAGTGAACTGCTGCGAGAAGAACAGGACCCGGCCAAGCTCCTCTGCCTGCGTCAGTTCGGCCTCGCCGCGCAGCCAGCGGTCGTACTTTGAATCGAACGGGGCGAAGGCCTCGGTCCGCTCGTAGGCCGCGATGGCCTCGGTCATCGCGCGGTAGGCCGCGGGCACATCGTCCAGTACGCCCGCGCCGTACAGCGCCGGAAAAGCCGCCGCATAGACAGGGTCGTCGCGCAGGCGGGCGACCACGGCGGCGGCGTCGGGCATCCCCATCTCGACCGGGTTCAGGGGCGGCCCGCCCGCCTGATCGGCCAGTGTGCCTGCGCGCCCGTCGCGGAACTGGCCGCCGATCCATTCGCCATCCGCCCGCCGGTGAAACGCGGGCGTCAGCGCAGCATAGGCCGCCGAGGGCGCATTCCGGTCGCCCAGCGACACGCCGTCATCCCCCGGGGACGCCATCCCGCGCGGGTCAGCGAACCCATGAGCGGGGTCGTGGCAGCTGGCGCAGGATGTCGTCCGGTTCCACGACAGGCTCACGTCATGGAACAGCCGCTCTCCCAAAGCCTCGGGCGTCGCGGGCCTATCCGGCGACGCACCCCGCACAGCCGCCAGCGACAGAAGCGCGGCGGCGGACAGGGCGGCGAAAGAAAGGATTTGCCGGGAGATGGGCATGGTCCCGTGTTATCCCGATTCTTTCTGTCGAAATAGGTGCCCTCAGCCTTTCGCCGGATCACACCGAGCATGACCCAGCGGGTCGGCCGCACGTCAGTGCAGGTGGGGCACCCGCGCCGCGGCACGCCAAGCCGCAGGCGCCTCAGCCCGGCAATGCGCGGCAAAGGTCAGCACGGCGACGATCAGGTCAGGGTCGATCCGCCCATGGGCCAGTCGTCCGACCTCCCTCCGCGCGGCCGCAGTCATGTCACGCCGCATGGCCGCGATCAGGTGCATCAGCGCCGTCTCGTCCGGTGTCGCCAGCGCGCGGCAGGTCAGGGACAGCGGGTCCATCGTGCGCAGGCTGTCGCGCCGGACCGCGGCCAGCGCATCGAGGACCCGGAGCAGGTCCAGGATGATCCGGCCCCCGTCATCCCGTGGCCAGCGTTCCGCCGCGATGGCCAGCGCATGGCGCCAGCCCGGGCTGGCGGGTTCCGCAAACCCCACACACAGGTGCCGCACGAGGGACAGCACGCCCGTCTCGAACGGATCAAGCCCCAGCGCCGCGACCGCGGTCCTGTCGTCCGGCGCAGGGACGCGCACGATGACAAATGGCGGCGTCCCCGCGGCGGACGCGACAGAAAGGGATCGTTGAGATGCAACCATGTGTCGAGCTCCCGATGGCTAGGCCAGACCGCGCGGCGGATCGCCGCTTCGATGCGCCCGATGACAGAGGGACCGCAGACATGCCCGCGCCGACCGATCCACGACCCCGGGGTAGCCCGGGACCAGCGCGCCGGCGCGGGCATGGCGGTCAGGACCCGGCCGAGGGTGCCGGTTCCGGTCACAGGGTCGCCGGGGACGGGGCGGAGGCCGCCCGGGCGTGGATCAGGTCCGCCAGAACCCCGAGTGCACGAACCACGCCGCCCGGGTCGTTGCCTTCGCACAGCAGGGTCGCATGGGCTTGCGCGGCCTCGCCCTGCCCGCGCAGCGTTGCGCGCAAGGCGGCCATCATCTGCCGTTCGTGCCCCGTGACAAAGGCACTGCAGGCCGCGCAGTCGGCCGCGTTGAAGCGGAACGCCGAACGCCGGACACGCCGGATCGACTGCAGCACCCCCAGGGCGGCGACCGCCATCCCGGGTCCCCGGTCATCGCCGAAGTCCGACAGTGCGACCGAGATCGCGGCGATCCAACTCTGTCGGTCGGGAACGGCGAAGCTCGCGCAGTAGTGTCTCAGCACAGCCAGCAGTGACCGCTCGACAGTGCTGTAGCCCAGCGCGGAAATCGGCTCTCCCCGGTCGCCGTGGCGGTCGCGGTCGCTGCAGTCGGTCATTGTGCAGTCTCCTGTCGGCCATTGGCCGGGGTGGCAGATGCGGCACCGGGCGCGACGGGGATGTCTGCTGGGGGACGCCTTTAGTTGATCAATTTTGTCGGCAATTGCAAGCGCAGACTTGCAGGATCGGGCGGATGGCGCATGGCGTGGGTCACGCGGGCATCCGTGATGACCTGTCCTCGGGATCGCCGAACCAGTCCGCGCGCCGCTTGGCGACCGCGAGGTCCTCGGTCGCAAGTCCAGCCTTCCAGTAGCCCGAGGTGAAGACACGTCCACGCGGCACCCCGAGCCGGTCCAGCGCAAACCGACGCACGCCCCGCATGGCATCTGCCTCCAGCGCGGCGAAGACCGTCGTCTCGCAGGTCAGGGCGAGGCCTTGCAGCACATCAAGCGCTGCGTCTCCCGACGGGACGTGCGCGACCATGACGCCGGTCGGCGCTGTCAATGGCAGCACCCCCGCAATGTCCGGCAGCGCAAGGATCGCGTGGCCATGCAACCTCGGATGCGCCCGTTCCAGCAAGGCCGAGATCACCGGCAGGGCCGTGGCATCGCCGATCAGGACGGCGGGCCCCGGAAGCGGCGCGTCCAGCGTCAGTTTCGGCGGACCGCCGTGCTTCCACCCCAACCGGTCCCCGACTGTCGCCCGGGCGATCCAGCGGGCCGCGGGCCCGGTTCCGCCGTGCAGGGCAAAGTCGATGTCGAACCGTCCGTCCGCGTGCCAGCGGCGGTAGGTGAACACCCGAGACCGTGCGCTGCCACCCGCGCCGCCGTCCGTGGCGTCATCGGGAAACAGCAGGCGGCAGTGGCCGGCATGGGTGCGCACGGCTTCGGGCACCGGGCCGTCGACCACGCGCAGTGTGACTCGCGCCATTGCCGTGCCAAGCGGCGCGACCCGCTCGACCACGACGCCGCGGACCGGATCACTCGACCCCATAGATCCGCGCGATGTCTTGCAGCATCAGTTGCGCCGCAAGGATGCCGCCTGCGGTGTTCCAGATCGCGTCACTGACCGCGTGAACCTTGCCCGCCTCGACCGCCGACAGCGACTGCCACAGGGGATCGGCCAGCACCTCGTTGGCCAGCGCCGTGCCCTGCCCGTCGCCCGTGTCCCAGGTGAAGTGGAAGATCCGGTCGCCGTCCATGTCGGGGATGCCTTCCTTGCCGGTGCGGATCGCGAACTCCTCGACGTTCTGGATGGCGGGCCGGGCAAAGCCCACGTCGCGCAAGAGCACACCCGAGAAACTGTCGAGCTGGTAGATGCGGACCTGGCCGGGCAGGAAGCGCACGACCGAGACCTCCTCGGCGGTCGCCGCACCCAGACGCGCGCGCAGGTCCGCGACGGCCACATCGTAGTCGGCGATCGCGGCATCGGCCTCGGCCGTGCGTCCCAAGGCTTCGGCATAAAGGCGGAAGTTGATCTTCCAGTCGCCGCGCAGTTCCGCCGACATGACCGTCGGCGCGATGGCGGTCAGCTGAGGGTAGATTTCCTCGTGCCGCTGCCGGTTGCCGATGATCAGGTCGGGTTCCAGCGCTGCGACCAGCTCCAGGTTCACCGCGCTCTCGGTGCCGACGGGAACGGCGTCGCCCATCCGGTCGGCGATATGGTCCCACCAAGGGTCACCGACCCAGGAATTCGCGGCTCCCACAGGGACGACACCCAGCGCCAGAAGCGCCTCGGTGCCTTCGTTGGTCAGGAACACGACGCGCTGGGGGGAATCGGGAACGGTTACGGTGCCCATCGCGTCAGTGATGTCGCGCGCCGTTGCGGGCATGGACAGCCC
This sequence comes from Rhodobacteraceae bacterium UBA996, assembly GCA_002291955.1. Lineage (GTDB taxonomy): Bacteria > Pseudomonadota > Alphaproteobacteria > Rhodobacterales > Rhodobacteraceae > UBA996. The sequence continues at coordinate 13,329 of DBBA01000097.1, forward strand.
GAACGACAGGAGTGGCAGAAGCGCGATCAGAAGGCGGCGGCTTGGCATGGGTCCCTCGTGATGGTTGACTTTTCCAGTCGGATTTCGTGATTTGTTGACTGTAATAGTCAGACTTGTCAACCGGGGTGGAGCATCAGCCATCGTGACACGATTGCATCTGGGCCTGGCCCTTGCGCTGGGGATCGCGATGGTGGCGAGCCTGCACATCGGGCTGCGAACGTACGCGCCCGGCACGGTGCTGGCCGCCCTGCGCGGGTCAGAGGGTCAGGACGCGCTGATCATCGCGACGCTGAGGGCGCCGCGGACGCTGGTGGCCGCGGTGGCGGGCGCGTCGCTGGGGCTTTCGGGTCTGCTGGTGCAGCAGGCCACGCGCAACCCGCTGGCTGAGCCCGGTCTTCTGGGGGTGAACGGGGGCGCGGCCCTTGCGGTCACGCTGGGGGTTACCCTGTTCGGGGCAGGCACCTTGTTGCAGATCGGCGGGTTGGCCGCCCTCGGTGCGCTTGCCGCGACGGGCATCGTTTTCGGCATCGCGGCACTTGCCGGGGGCACCGCCGGTCCGGCGACCATGCTGCTGGCGGGTGTGACAGTGGCGGGCATGTTCGCGTCGGTCACGCAGCTGCTGCTTCTCGTGGACGAGACGGCGCTGGAGACGTTGCTGTTCTGGCTGTCGGGCGGCTTCGCCGACCGCGGCACCGACCTGTTGCGGCTGGGACTGCCGGTCCTGATCGGGGGGCTGGTCGGCGCGATGCTTCTGGCGCCGTCGCTCGACGCGCTGGGGCTGGATGACGACAGCGCGCGCAGCCTCGGCGTGCGCGTCGTGGCCGTGCGGTTGGGCGCGCTGGGGCTGGCCGCCCTGCTTGCCGCGGGGGCGGTGGCGATGGCGGGTCCGGTGGTGTTCCTCGGGCTTGTCGCGCCGCATATCGCGCGTCGGCTGCCGGGGTCGGGCGGGATGGCCGGGCTTGCGCTCACCGCCTGCCTGACGGGTGCGATCGTCGCGGTCGTGGCGGATATCGCCGCGCGGCTGGTGGTGGCACCGGGCGAAGCGCCGGTCGGAGCCGTGCTGGCGCTGGTCGGCGTCCCACTGCTTGTGGCCCTGCTGCGGCAGCGCCGCGGGGTGGCGACGTGAGCGCCGGAACACCCGCAATCCGACTGGCCGCGACCGGGGCGGCGCTTGGCCTGCTTGTGGTCCTGGCCGTTGGGCTGGGGTCGAGCTTCCTGCAACCGGGCCGCGTCGTGGCGGCCCTGGCGGGCGAGGGCGCGCGGATGGACGTGGTCATCGTCTGGACGCTGCGCCTGCCGCGGGTGGCGCTGGCGGTGCTGGCCGGGATGGCGCTGGCGCTGGCTGGTGCTTTGTTGCAGCGCGTCACGCGCAACCCGGTCGCAGCGCCCTCGGTCCTTGGCATCACCGACGGGGCCGCGATGGGGGTCGTCACCTTTCTCTGGCTGTTTTCGGACAGTGCGAATGTGCTGAACGTATCGATCCACTGGCAGCCGCTGGCCGCAGCCATCGGCGCCTTCGGCTTTGCGGCGCTGGTGGCCGCGCTGACCCTGCTCGACCCGGCCGGACCCAGCCCGCTGCGCCTGATCCTGTACGGCGTGGCGCTGGCCGCCCTGGCCAAGGCGGCAGTCACGCTGATGATGATCCTTGGCCCGGTCTACCGGGCAGGTCAGGCGCTGACATGGCTCACCGGTTCGGTCGGCGCCGCGCACTGGAGCGATGTGGCCATCGTCGCGGCCGGGCTGGCCCTGTGTCTGCCCGTCCTGGCCGCGCTGCGGCTGCCCTTCGCGCAGTTGTCGCTGGACCCCGATAGTGCACGGGCGACGGGTCTGGATCTGGGGCAGTCGCAGGTGGCGTTTCTGGCGCTGGCCGTGGTGCTGACCGCGCTGGCCGTGTCGCAGGTGGGCGCGGTCGGCTTCGTCGGGCTGGTGGCGCCCCATGCGGCGCGGCTCTGGCACGGGCAGTTCACGCGTGGCTACCTTCTGTCCAGCGCGCTGATCGGCGGGCTGATGGTGCTGGGCGCCGACACGCTCGCCCGCACGATCGCCGCTCCGCTGGAACTTCCTGCGGGGGCGATCACGGCGCTGGTGGGCGCGCCCCTGTTCCTGTGGCTGCTGATGAAAGGACGACGCGCCCATGGCTGACCCCCTTGCGCGCCTTGCCGCGGTCACCGCCCGCTATGACGGCACCACCGCGCTCGACGGCGTCAACCTCGACCTGCCGGAGGGCCGGATCACCGCCTTCTGCGGACCGAACGGCAGCGGCAAGTCCACCGCCTTGCGGCTGATGCGGGGCTTGCACCGTGCAGCGTCGGGCGAGGTGCAGGTCGCAGGCCGCCCGCTTCTGGATTGGTCCTCCGGTGACCTGGCTCGAGCCGTGGCGATGCTGTCGCAGACGCCCGAGGTACCACCCGAATTGCGGGTCGAGGACCTCGTGATGCTGGGCCGCTTCGCCCATCGCGGGCGCTTTGCCGGTCCCTCTTCCGCCGACCGGGAGGCCTGAACGCGGGCGCTGGACGCCACCGGGTTGTCCGACCTGCGCCAGCGCCCCATCGGGCACCTGTCGGGGGGCCAGTTGCAGCGCGCGTGGATCGCGATGACGCTGGCGCAGGAAGCCCCCCGCATCTTCCTGGACGAGCCGACGAACCACCTGGACGTCGCGCATGCCTTCGAGGTGCTGGACCTGATCTTGCGCCTGAACCGTACCGAGGGGCGCAGCTTCGTCCTTGTGCTGCACGATCTCGGCATGGCGATGCGCTACGCCGACCACGTGGTGCTGTTCGCGGCCGGGCGCATCGTCGCAGACGGGCCGACGCGGGCGATCCTGACCGAGGCGCGCGTCGCCGAGGTGTTCGGGGTCGACTGCCGGATTCTTGATGTGCCGGGCGAAGCAACGCCCGTCCTTGTGATCCTGCCGAAAGGGAACGCGCCCGGGGTGGACGCCGCCGCGGCGGCGGAGTGACCGGGGCGCTGCGCCGAAGCGGTCGGGAGGGCCCGTGGAAGGACACCGGGCCGCCATGAACAGTGACCTGCGCGACGGTCACACCGCGGCGCGAGAAACGACCTAGCGCATGGCGACGAACTCGAACGTGAATGTGGTCTCCGCCCCGACCGGTGGGGGCGGGAACGGCGCAGCGCGGCGGATATGGTTCAGCGCAACCCCGTCGAGCGCCGCCGAGCCCGAGGATCGCGCCACCGATACAGCGGCGAGCGCGCCGTACCGGTCGATGCGGAACGCCACGACCACCGTGCCGCGTTCGGGGGCGCGCGGACGGCGAAGGCGCGTGATCTGGCGAAGGACCTCTCCGGGGTAGTTCGACGCGGCTGCGTTGCCGTCCCGACCGGCGCTCTCGGCGCCACCGCCGGATGCGGCGGCGCGCGCCCCGGCCTGCCCGGTTGCCGAGCCTCGGCGGGCGTCCGTTGCGGCATTCCCGGCGGGCCGGGGAGGGGCGGCAGGCGCAACCGTGCTGTCTTGCCGGGTGGGCTGCGACCGCGACGCCTGCACCCGGCGCTCTTCTGGGCGCGCGGGCGGACGCGGTGCGGCTGTGGGGGCCAGATCGGAACTTGCTGCGAGCGTCTCGGGCGGAGCCGCGGCGGGCGACAGCGGCACTGCGGCTGCCGACGTTACGGAGGGTTCGGCTCTTGCGCCGTCCGCCGCTGCGACATGCGGTCGGGTGGTAGCCAGTTGCGATCGCACGGGTGGTGCGGTGGCCGGGGACACCGGGTGCGAAACGGCGGCGGCAGCAGGAGGGGCGGGGCGCATTGCAACAGGAACTGCAAGGTCGGCCGCAGCAGAGACGGCCGGAACCGGGACCGGCACACTCGCTGAGGCCGGGACCGGCACCGGGGACGATTCTTGCGCGGGCACCTGGGCTTGCACCGTCTCTGCCGCGGGCGCCCGCTGGCGTTCAGACGCCGTCGCGCTGCCAAGGGCGGCGGCCGCAGTGGTCTGTGCGACGACCGGGATCGCACCGGCGGCAAAGTCCTCGAACGCCGCCCCGAGGGCTGCGGTCTCGGACCCGCCGCCCTCCAGCGCGACCTGGTCGGCGCGCGGCCCGGTTGCAACCAGACCAGCGGCATGCAGTACGCCGGACACCGCAAGCGCCACCGCCGCCCCGCACAAGGACCGCGCGCGCGTCATGGCCCGAGGCTGCGCGCCGTGATCAGGCGCACCTCGCGCCCTGTCGCTGCGCGCAAAGCGCCCGCAAGTGCGATCAGATCGCGGGCGGGCACGTTCCGGTCGGGAAGAACGCGCAGGGGACCATTGGGCTGGGCGACCGCAAAGCCCTCTGGCGTGACGGCATCGCCTTGCCAAAGAGTTGTCCCGTCCGCCCGCAGGACGAGCGCGTCGTCGGGCACCCGCGCCGCGGCCAGCGCGGTATCCACAAGGTCCACGTCGCGGTCGACGGGCCGCGCGACCTGTCCCGCGACGAGGAAGAAAACCAGCATCAGGAAAACGATGTTGATGAGGGCAATCGTCGGCTCGGCTTGGCGTCGCTGTCGGACCAAAGGTCGGAAGGCTGGGCGCATCGGTTCACCCACTGATCAGGCGCAGCCGCAGGCCCGCCACACCCTGGCCCGCGGCCAGAACGTCGACCAGCCGCTGCGCGGTAACACCTTCGGCGGAGGCGACCAGCACGAGCCCGCCCTCGACCGCCGCCAGCGCACCGGGCAGGTCCGCCAGCGCGACCTCGGTGAGGTTCAGCATCACCCGGTCCGGCAGCACCCGAAGGAAGACCGGGGGCGGGCCGTCGGCCACCTCCGCCCCGCCCGTGGCCGCCAGGAACGGCAGGTCTGCGAACCGGGTAAATGTCGATGACAGCATGAAGAACAACAGCAAGAGAAAGATCACGTCGATGAGCGAGGTCATCGAAATCGCCCGCCTCTGCCGAGGTCGGTCCTGACTAGGCATGGGCCACGCGACCCGGGACAGGACCGGCCAGGGCGTCCTCGGTCATGCCGGGGGCAAGCGCGCCTTCGATCAGCGTCTCGGCCAAGCGGCGTTCGACGGCCACGCGCCCGTCGAGCCACGACAGGACGGCCGTGACCGGCATTGCCACCGCAAGTCCCGCAGCCGTTGTCATGAGCGCGACCCAGATGCCGCCCGCCAGCACCGACGGATCGACGTCCTGCCCGGCCACCTGCATTGCCCGGAAGGCATCGATCATCCCCAACACGGTTCCGAACAGCCCCAGCAGCGGGGCCGTCTGCGCCACGGCATCCAGCAGCCGGAACCCGGTTTCCAGCCGCGCCAGCCGCGCCTCGGCCAGCGCATACAGACGCTCGCGCCCCGCACCCGTGCGCAGAGCCAGCGCCAGCACCGGACCCAGATGCGACGGTGCCGCGTCGACCAGCGCCACGGCGCGGGTGCGCGCGCCCGCGTCGGATGCGGCCAGCGCGGCGGTCAGACCACCGTGCCGCCCCACGCCCAACGCGCGGAACTGCACCAGCTTCCACAGCACGACCGCCCCTGCCACGACCGACAGACCAAGGATCACCGCCACCACCCAGCCGCCCAGGTCGATGAACCCCAGGATCGCCTCGCGCGCCTGCACCAGATGGATCATTGCGCGACCTCCACCCCCGGGGCGGACCCGGTGACCGCCAGCGCGGCAGCACAGGACGCGGCATCCACGCCGTCGCCCGCACAGGACGCCACGCCGTTTACCAGCACCTGCGCCACGTCCGCGCAGGCTATGCCCGCCACGTCGAATTGCCGCACCCGGCGCCGGTCGGCGGGCAGGTCGCCAAAGTCGAACAGCGTCAGCGCCGCGACCCGACCCGCGCGGTCGAAGATCACCGTCTCCAGCACCAGCGAAGTCAGGGGCGCCAGCGCATTGTCCGCGACGAAGGTCAGGCGACAGGCGCTGTCCGCGTCGTCCAGCCGGTTCAGGTCCAGCGCCAGACCCGCTGCGTCCGCTGCCGCGGGACCGGCCGCCGCCAGCACGATTACGGCCGCCCTTACCATGTGATCGCCCGCGCCAGGCTGAACTTCACCGTCTGCCCGCGCCCCTGATCCAGCGACAGGTTGTTCCGGTACGGCGTGTCCAGCACGTTCTCGACCGCCACCTGCACGTCGAAGCCTGCCAGCGGCCCGTCCTCGGGCGTCCACGACACGAACAGGTCGTGCGTCTCGTAGTCCGCAAAGCGGGTTTCGGTGATCGCCCCGGTGGTCACGTTCCGCGTCGCGGTGGTGATCTCGTCGGCGAAGGTCCCGCGCCAGCCGAATTCGATCCCCCGGCCCGGCAGCCGCCCGCCCAGCGTGAGTGCCAGCGTGTCGGCGGGCGTGGTGGACAGGGTGTACCCGAAATCGCGGTCGGTGCCGCGCACGGTGGACCAGGCGACGCGGCCGAAGAAGCGGTCGGTCTCGTAGCCTGCCTCCAACTCGGCACCCTCGAATTCGGCGCTCGCAAGATTGCGGAAGAATACCGTGTCGGTGCTGGGCGTGGTTGTGATCAGGTTGTCGATGCGGTTGCGGAAGACCGTGGCTTTCAGCTGTAGGCTGTCGCCATCCGCAAACAGACCGTCGCGGCTGTAGGCGAGGCCGAGTTCGATGTTCGTTGCCTCTTCCTTTTCAAGGTCGATGGCGGGCCGCTTGTTGGCGCCGCTGGTGCCAAGACCGGTGCCCGAGAACGAGTAGAGCTCGTCCAGCGTCGGCAGCCGCTGGGTCCGCGCGACCGACCCGAACACCGACAGGTCGTCGGTAATGTCGTAGAGCGCGGCAAAGGTCAGCGCCGTGGCGCTGTCGTCAACATCCGCGCCGTTGCGAACCAGTTCGCCGGGTCGCCGCTGGCCGAAGTCGATCCGCGCGCCCGGGATCAGCGTCAGGCGGTCGCCGATGACCAGTTCCGACTGCGCGTAAAGGCCGATCTTCGTGTCGGTGCCTTCCGGGTGGAACCCCAACAACCCCGCCGCCTCGGCCACCCGGCGCTGATTGGTCGCCTGCAAGCCGAAAGTCAGGAAGTTGTCCCAGCCGTTGCCCGACAGATCGGCCGTATTCTCGACCTTCAGCATGGCGGTGCGATAGGCATAGGTCACGTTGCAGAACACGTTCGCGTTCGACGGGATCGGCAGGCAGGGCTGCGTCAGGCCGGTGGTCAGGCTGCGCGCGTCGGACTGGACGACGGTGGTGTCGGACCAGGCCAGTTGCACCCGTGGATTGAACCAGCCGTCGCCGTCGTGCCGCCAGTCCAGACTGACCGTGTCGTCGCGCACCTGCCGGTCGACGCTGCCAAAGCCTGTTGCGACGGCATCCCCGCCCCCGGTCTGGGCCAGCGTCGCGTCGTCGGCGTCCGAGGTGAACCGCTGCCACGACAGGCGCAGGGTCTGCGCGTCGTTCAGGCGGAACGTGCCCTTCAGCAGCGCGGACGGCGCCTCGAAGCCACTGCCGAGGACAGGCTCACCGGTGTCGTCGGCATCGCCGGTCTCGTAGTCGTCCGCCGTGCGGTAGCCCAGCGCGGCAAGGAACTCGGCCCCGTCCACGGGTCGCGTGGCGTAGATGACCGACCCGAGCCTGCCGTTGCCGTTCGACTCGACACCGAACTTCAGCCGCAGGGCGCCGGTGCCGCCGTCAGGGATGAAATCGCCCGCATCCTTGGTCTCGAAGTTCACCACACCGCCAGTCGCGCCCGACCCGTACAGCGTGGCCGACCCCGGCCCGCGCAGCACCTCGACCCGGCGGTAAAGCTCGGGGTCCGAGAAGAACGACCCCAGCCGGTACTGCTCGTAGAACTTGGGCACCCCGTCCACGTTGACGATGATCCGCGCCTCGGACGCCGATTGCTCGGTCGCGCCGATGCCGCGGATGTTGAACGCGAACCCCAACGGGCGGTCCGACCCAGCGGTCTGCGCGCCCGGCACGTTGCGCAGGATCTGGCCCACGTTCGCGGCCTGCTCGCGGTCGATGTCCTCCTGGTCCAGTGTGGTGACCGCCTGCGGCGTGTCGATGGCGACCTTCTGCTGGCCCGCGCCGAACACAAGGCGACCGAGGAAGGTTCCCCCGTCCTGCGCCGCCACCGGCAGCGTCATGGGCGCGGCCATCAGGGCCGAAGTCATCAGAAGGCAGGCCATCCCCGGCCTGCGCGGTCGTGCGCGCGTCGTCATCCCGTTCCCCATCCGGTTTTTCGTGGTTCGGCTGGCGGGATCGCTGGCGCGGGCCGGGATGGTGTGATCCCGGCTTGACGGGCTTCTATGTTGTCTGACAGAAACCGTCAAGTATCGCGCCGGTCTTCCAGCCACGCCCCACGCGGGGCGCCCCGCCAGACCCGGGACCCTGCGCTTCCCCCGCCCGGATTGGGCGGGCAGCAAGGAGGTCTGACGAATGATCCTGTCCCCCGACCGCGTCAGCGCCATCGCCACGGCGCGGGCCGAGCGCCCGAAGATGCGCGACCGCGACCTGGCCGATGTGCTCGGCATCCGCGAGGCCGAACTGCTCGCCGCCGATCTGGGCCACGGCGTGCGCCGCATCGCCGCCGACCCCGGGCGGCTCATGCCCGCGGTAGCAACGCTGGGCGACGTCATGGCGCTGACCCGCAACGACGCCTGCGTGCATGAACGCCGCGGCCAGTACGGCGCCTTCCACGCGGGCGACCACGCCGCCATGGTGCTGGGCGAGGAGATCGACCTGCGCATCTTCCCGCGCCACTGGGTCCACGCCTTTGCGGTCGAGCGTGACGGCGAGGGCGGACCACGCCGCAGCCTGCAGGTGTTCGATGCCGCGGGCGATGCCGTGCACAAGATCCATCTGGGCGAAGGGTCCGACCCGGGCGCCTTCGCCGCGCTGGTGGCCGACCTGTCGCTGCCCGATGACGCACCCTTCGACCTGACCCCCCGCGCGCTGCCCGAGGCGCCCCGGGTGAACGACAGCAAGATCGAGACCCTGCGCGAAGGCTGGGCGCGGATGACCGACACGCACCAGTTCCTGGCCACGACGAGCCGCCTGAAGTTCGACCGGCTGGGCGCCTATCGCGCCGTCGGCGTGCCCTGGGCGATCCGCCTGCCGGACAGCGCCGTGGTGGACGTGCTGCGGGGCGCGGGCGCTCAGGGCCTGCCGATCATGGTCTTCGTCGGCAACCGCGGCTGCATCCAGATCCACTCCGGCCCCGTCACGCGGCTGGAACCCATGGGGCCGTGGTTCAACGTGCTTGACCCGCGCTTCAATCTGCACCTGCGCGCCGACAAGGTCGCCGAGGTCTGGCTGGTGCGCAAACCGACGAAGCGCGGCGATGCCGTCTCGGTCGAGGGGTTCGATGACCGCGGCCAGCTGATCCTGCAACTGTTCGGCAAGCGGTCCGAGGCCGCGACCGACACCGCCGCATGGGACGCGCTGGCCATTGGGCTGACCGACGGGGTGGCGGCATGATCCGCCTCGCTCTTGCCCTCGCCCTGATCCCCGGGATCACCCTCGCCGATGGCCCTTCCCGCGTCATCGCTGCGGGCGGGTCGGTGGCCGAGATCGTGTTCGCCCTTGGCGCCGGCGACCGGCTGATCGCGCGGGATACGACCTCGTCGCACCCGCCCGAGGTTCAGGCCCTGCCCGACGTCGGCTACGTCCGCGCGCTGTCGGCCGAGAACCTGATCGCGATGGACCCCGACTTGATCCTTGCCGAACATGACGCCGGCCCGCCCGAGGTGATGGAGATCCTGCGCCGCACCGGCATCCCGGTTGTCACCGTACCGCAGGCGCTGGACCCGGGCGGGGTGGCGGCGAAGATCGCCACGGTGGCCGACGCGCTGGACCTGGCCGAGGCGGGCGCCGCCCTGCAGGCAGAGGTGGCCGACCGTCTGGCGCTGGCGGAGGCCGCCCGGGCCGCCCTTTCGCCGCGGCCACGGGTGATGTTCATCCTGTCCATGCAGGGCGGACGGCTGCTCGTTGGCGGAACCGGCACCTCGGCCGAAGCGATGATCGCGCTTGCGGGCGGGGTGAACGCGGTCACCGGGATCGACGGCTACAAGCCCCTGACCGACGAGGCCGCCGTGACCGCCGCGCCCGACGTCATCCTGATGATGGACCGCGGCGGCGACCACGCGGTGACGCTGGCCGACATCGCGGCGCATCCGGCCCTGCGGCTGACGCCCGCGGGCGCGGAGGGGCGGGTCGCCACCATGGACGGGCTGTATCTGCTCGGCTTCGGTCCGCGCACGGGCGATGCGGCGCTGGAGCTGACCGGGCGGCTTCGCGACCTGATGGCCGGGGGCAAGGGCTGATGGTGGCAGTGGACGCGCCCGCACGGCTGGAGGGCGACCGCAGCATCCGCGCAAGGCAGGTGGCCTGGGGCCTGAGTGCGATGCTGGTCCTGACTTGCGCGCTCAGCCTGTCGCACGGGGCGTCCGGCGTCCACCTGGGTGGCGCGTGGCAGGCCTGGCTTTCCGGCATCCCGCTGCCCGACCGCGACCGGCTGATCCTGTGGGAGATCCGCCTGCCGCGGATGCTGACAGGGGTGCTGGTGGGCGCGTCACTGGCCGTGGCCGGGGCAGTCATGCAGGGGCTGTTCCGCAACCCGCTGGCCGACCCCGGGCTGGTGGGGGTGGGCGCGGGGGCGGGCTTGGGCGCCGTCACCGCCATCGTGCTGGGCGGCATGGCGCCCGCATGGGTGGCGGCAACCCTCGGCTGGCATCTGGTGCCGGTGGCCGCGTTCCTCGGGGGGTGGCTGTCCACGCTCCTGCTCTACCGCGTGTCCACCCGCGCGGGGCGCACGTCGGTCGCCACCATGCTGCTTGCGGGCATCGCGCTGGGGGCGCTGGCCGGTGCGGCGACGGGGATCCTCGTGTACCTCGCCGACGATCGGCAGCTCCGCGACCTCACGTTCTGGGGGCTGGGGTCGCTGGGTGGCGCGTCCTGGCCCAAGATCGCCGCCGCCGGGCCGGTGATGGTGCTGGCGCTGCTTGCCGCCCCGTTCCTTGCCCGCGGGTTGAACGGGTTGGCGCTCGGCGAGGCGGCGGCGCATCACATCGGCCTGCCCGTGCAGCGGGTCAAGGCCGTCGCGATCCTGACGGTGGCCGCCGCGACCGGCGCGGCAGTGGCGGTGTCGGGCGGGATCGGCTTCGTCGGCATCGTGGTGCCGCACCTCTTGCGGCTCGCAACCGGCCCAGACCACCGGTACCTGCTGATCAACGCGGGGCTTCTCGGCGCCACACTCCTGCTGCTGGCCGACCTGATCGCGCGCAGCGTCATCGCCCCCGCGGAACTGCCCATCGGCATCGTCACCGCCGTGATCGGCGCCCCGGTGTTCTTGTGGATCCTTCTGCGCCGCCGCGGACTGGTGGACCTGTGATGCTGACGATCCGGTCCCTGCGCGTGGCCCTCGGCCGCACCCCCGTCCTGCATGGCATCGAGGCAACCGCGCGTGCCGGACGGGTCACCGCTGTGATCGGGCCGAACGGGTCAGGCAAGACAACGCTGTTGCGCGCCCTGTCGGGCGACGTGCCCTACGCCGGGCAGATCGCGCTCGACGGCTGCGACGTGGCGCGGTTGAAGCCCTGGGACCTCGCCGCGCGCCGCGCCGTGCTGCCGCAAGCCGCGACCCTGTCCTTCCCCTTCACCGTGGCGGAGGTTGTCCGCCTGGGCCTGACGGCCGGCCCCCACGCCGGCCGCGCGGGTGGCGGCGACGACCTGGTCGCCCGCGCGCTCGACGAGGTCGACCTGGCTGGCTTCGGCCCCAGACTGTATCAGGAATTGTCGGGCGGGCAGCAGGCTCGGGTGCAACTCGCGCGCGTGCGGGTGCAGGTCTGGGATCCGGTCATGGCGGGGCGCCCGCGCTGGCTGTTCCTCGATGAACCTGTCGCCAGCCTCGACATTGCCCATCAGATCGCCGTGATGCATGTCTTGCGCCGCTTCGCCGACGCGGGCGGCGGCGTGGTGATCGTGCTGCACGACCTGAACCTGGCCGCGATCGTGGCCGATGTGGTGTGGCTAATCCACGAGGGCCAGATCCTCGCCGCTGGCCCGCCGGCCGAGGTGATCGGCGGTGCCGTACTGGCAACGGCCTATGGTTGTCCCGTCACGGCGAACCTTGTGCCGTCCGGGAGCGCGACATTCGTTCTGCCGCATTCACTCTGGAGACCCGGCACTCCTTCCTGATTGGGGGGCAGCGAGGTCTGACGTCTCCCGCTCTGGCGCGACAGTCGATCGGAAACGCAGAAACTCCGACCGTCTCGGGCGCAGCTGCGGTCGCAATCTTCACGGACTCTCTTTGTAACAGAATCCCAGGCGGCTCGCGATTGGGCCGGGAGTCGTCGTCGTCCCAATATCGAGTGACCTTCCTGCGCTCCAAGACAGCGGACCCGTTCGGCCAGGGGCCGGCAGGTCCGCCCACGCTTCCCGACCGCTCTCTCTCGCCACGTCAGGATGCTCGGCGAGAGCAAGTGCCGTTCGCTCGACCCCGCCCTCGCATCCACTCTCTTTCAGGGGCTTAGGTCGCAGGCGTCGCTGGGATAGGCATCTAATTCCATATGGAGGCCCGAATGAGATAGACCGTCGGTATTTGACCAGAACGGACCTCCGCTACCATCAAAACCCG
>DBBA01000281.1 GCA_002291955.1 Rhodobacteraceae bacterium UBA996
GCCCCGGCGCTGGCCCCGGCTCTGGCCCCGGCTCTGGCCCTCGCTCTTGCCGCGGACGTGTGCGCCCGGCTGGCCACTCTCCCGGTCGCGCAGCATCCGGTGGAAAGCCTCGACCTGCCCGGGCCGACCGGCGAGATGAACCGCCTGTCGCTCTGGCCCCGGGCGACATTCCTGTGCCTTGGCCCGGGAACGGAGACCGCCAACCGCCAGGCCACCGCCGTGCGCGCGGCAGGCGGTCAGGCGATTGCCCTGCCCGGCGGACTGGCCGACGGGGTGCTGGCCACGCTGGACGGGTTCGGCGGAGTGGTCTGGTGGGGCGATGCCGACACGGCCCGCGCCCTGGCGCGCACCCTGGCAGCCCGCCCGGGCCCGATCCTGCCCTTGGTCGTGGCAGCGATCGCGCCGCACATGGTTCTTCTGGAACGCCACCTCTGCGTGGACACCACCGCGTCGGGGGGCAACGCGCAGCTTCTGGCCGAGACCGCCCGCCCAAAGTCCGCTTGACGGCAGGCGCCGCTTCGGCCACGCGGATCGGGCCATGTTCCCGATCCGCGACCACAACCCGTCCCAGGTCGTGCCCTGGGTGACCTGGGCCCTGATCGCCGCCAATGTCGCGGTGTTCCTGGCCTACTGGCCTGCCCTGTCCACGAACGACCGGGCGCTGTCCGCCTTCTTCCAGCAATGGGCGCTGATCCCGCGGCTCGTGACCAACGGCGTCGGCTGGGAAACGCTGGTCACCTCGATGTTCCTGCACGGCGGCTGGATGCATCTAGGCGGCAACATGCTGTTCCTGTTCATCTTCGGCGACAACCTGGAAGAACGGCTCGGCCGCGTGGGCTTCCTTGCCTTCTACCTTGCGGGGGGCGTCGGTGCCGCACTGGCGCAGGTCGCGTTCGACCCCTGGTCGCCGGTCCCGGTCGTGGGCGCATCGGGCGCCATCGCGGCGGTCATGGGGGGCTACCTGCTCCTGTTCCCCCGGGCGCGCGTGGACGTGCTTCTGATCCTGGTGGTGATCTTCCGGGTGATCCCGGTCCCGGCCTGGATCATGCTGGGCGTGTGGTTCGGCATCCAGCTGTTCAACGGTGCGGTGGCCGATACGGACGGGGGCGGGGTCGCCTACTGGGCGCACGCGGGCGGCTTCATCGCTGGTGCGATCCTTGCGGTGCCGGTCTGGCTGCGCCTTGGCGGACCGGCGTTCTGGGCCCGGACCGACGGCCATCCGCCGCACCCCGAGGCACGCTATCCCCGCCTGCCGTCAAGCGTGCCGCGCGTGCCGCGCCGCTAGAGGCCGCCGCCGTCCGGTCCTCCGGACACGCGGTCCCTGCGATGTGCCAGCCGGGACAGCCCCGTTGCGTCAGCCGCCGGGCGGCACGCTCTGGGTGTACTGGTAGATGCGGACCTCATCCACATCCTCGGCGATTTCCTCGCTCAGACCGATGGTGCTTTCGCCGACCGTCGGGCCGATCACCAGCCCAAGACCGACCACCGCAGCGGTCAGAACGACCCAGTCCACCGTCACTGCACCGTCTTCGTCGCGCACGAACGTGGCGATCATCGTCTTCAACCCTGCAATCATGGCAACACCATCCTGTTGTCTGACGCCCTCGGTATCGTCAATGAACATGGCGTGAATGCGGCACGGTGCCGGTCAATGCGTGGAACGTTTCAGGCGCCGCGGACCAGTTCGGCGAAGGGGGCGAACATTGTTTCGCTGGCCGCGATCAGACTGCCCGAGGCCAGAAGGTCATCCCCCGGACGGATCGGCTCGACAAAGCCGCCGGCCTCGCGCACGAGGACGAGGCCAGCCGCGATGTCCCAGGGGTTCAGCCGCCGTTCCCAGAACCCGTCGAATCGCCCGGCCGCGACCCAGGCCAGATCGAGCGCCGCCGACCCCGTGCGCCGCGCCCCCGCCGATCCCGGCAGCACGCGGGCCAGATCGCGCAGCATCGCGGGCAGGTCGCCCCGCACGCCGAACGGCAGGCCCACGCCGAACAGCCCCTCGGCCACCCGCGACCGCTGCGACACGCGCAGGCGGCGCTGGGTGTTCAGCCAGGCGCCCGCACCCTTCTCGGCCATGAACATCTCGTCCTTCGGCGCGTCATAGATCACGCCCGCAACGATCTCGCCCTTGTGCTCCAGTGCGATGGAAATCGACCAGTGCGGGATGCCGTGCAGGAAGTTCGTGGTGCCATCCAAGGGATCGACGATCCAGCGCCGGGTCGGGTCCTGGCCTGCGATCTCGGCGCCTTCCTCGGCCAGCCAGCCGTAGGTGGGGCGTGCGCCCAGAAGCTCTTCCTTCAGCGCGGCTTCGGCGGCGATGTCGGCCCTGGAGACGAAATCACCGGGTGACTTGGACGACACCTGCAGGTTCTCGACCTCGCGGAAGTCCTTCAGCAGCCCCCGGGCGGCGCGGCGCGCGGCCTTGACCATGACGTTCAGATTGGCGCTGCCCTGCATGATGGGTCCTTTCGATCAGGCGGGGGTCATAGCGGCGGGCGCACCCGTTGGAAAGACCGTCAGGCGACCATGACCAGCGCCACGACGGACGCACCAAGAATGGCGATCCCCGCGCCCTCGCGCCAGGTGATCCGCTCGCCCAGGACCAGCGCGCCGGCCAGGACGGAAAACGCCAGCTCCACCTGCCCCACGGCGCGGACATGGGCCGCGTTTTCCAGCGCGAAGGCCCAGAACCACATCAGCGACCCAAGCATGCCGGTCAGGCCCACCGGCACGGTAGACCGCCAGCCGCGCAGGACGCGGGCGGTCTCGCCCGGTTCGCGCCAGGCAAGAAGCGCGAACATGACGGCGGTCTGGATCGTCAGGACGGCAGCCAGCGTGACGGTCGCGCGCAGGAACGCACCCCCGTCCCCCAGCGACAGGGCCGCCGCGCGATAGGACAGGGCCGCCAGCGCGAAGCCCGCGCCCGCCGACAGTCCAAGGGTGGCCGCCCGGCGGTCAAGGGCCAGGCCATCCGCGCCCTTGGGCAGCGACAACAGCGCGACGCCGACCAGACCCGTGAGGATCGCGGCCAGCGCGGGCAGCGTCACCGCCTCGGCCAGCACGACGGCCGAGCCGAGCGCGACCAGCACGGTTTCCGTCTTGGTAAAGGCGATCCCCACGGCAAAGGCCCGGGTGGAAAACAGCGCGACCGTGGCCAGCGTCCCCGCCACCTGGGCGATGCCGCCGAGTGCCGCCCAGCCCCAGAAGGCAGCCGTGGCCCCGGGCCAGCCCGCACCGCCTTGCCCCCGGTCGGCCAGCAGTACCGCCGCCGCCAGCCCCAGCGCCAGCGGCGCCCCGAACAGGAAGCGCGAGAACGACGCGCCTGCGACCGACAGCCCCGCGCCCCGCAGCCGCTTCTGGATCAGGAAGCGCGCCGTCTGCACGGCGGACGCGGCGATGGCGATGGCGACCCAGGGTTCCATGCCGCCCGCTGTGACCCCGGCCCGGGGGCGGGTCAAGGACCGCGCGGGTCCCGCGCGGCCGCCAGCGGCGGCGCCTCAGGCGTCCTTGACGCGGCCCCGGGCCGGATACGCTCGACTAGGCGACCTGCGGGGGCACTCCGCCCCCTCGGGCGCCTCCATGCAGTATCACGACCGACCGGGATCAGCGCGGACGGTAGAACGGATGCGGGACCGGGTCCTTGGCCCGCAGGAAGAACCGCCGGAACACCTCGCCATAGCTGCGGAACGCGTAGCCCTCGTTCCGCGCCAGGTACCGCTCGCGGTTCGACGCATAAAGGCCCGGCAACCGGTACCACGGCACGCGCGGGTGCATGTGGTGGACGACGTGGTAGTTGTTGTTCAGGAACAGCCACGCCAGCGGACCGCGGTCCTCGATCACCACGGTGCGGCCGCGCACGCGCTCGTGCGCCTGATGCTCCAGGAACGTGCGGATCTTCAGCAGCGACAGACCGACATAGCAGGCAAGAAGCCACGCCCAGACCGGCACCGCCGCCCACCAGACCCACAGCACGGCCAGCGCCACAGCCGGGATGTGCCACAGCCACCCCGCCAGCACCCCGCGGTCGCCGCCCCGGATCGCGCGCAGGTCGGCAGCAACAAAGGACACCATGCTGACCGCCGGCCCCACGACCAGCCGCCCCAGAAGCGTGTTGTTGAACCGCAGCACCGCGCGTTTCCAGCCGGGCAGGACGGCCCACACCGCCGGGTCCAGGTAATTGGATTCCGGGTCGTCGTAGGGATCGGTCAGCACCGCATCCAGATGGTGCGCCAGGTGCGTGTCGCGGAACCGGCCGTAGGGCACCAGAAGCCCCAGCGCCGGGAACACCAGCGCGGCATTCAGACGCGGATCGCGGAACGGATGGCCGTGCAGCGCCTCGTGCTGGATCGACGAATGCCAGGCGATGGCGACGGTCAGAAGGACGAAGGCCCCTGCCGGGAACGCCTCCCACAGGGCCGTGGTCGCCACCACCCACAGGCCATAGCACGCAGCCAGCACCGCAACCGTGGGCCACTCGGCCCACGCCCTGTCCTTCGTCACCTGGGTCTCCTGCCCGAGACTGTCACGCTGTTGTGATATCCTGCGCCGTCACCGCGGTGCAGCCCGAACATGCGCAACAGAAATCCCGCACCTGTGATATAATCCAACAATGATGGAAAGAATCGACAAACGCGATCGTGCCGCCCTGTTCCGCCGCCGCCTGGCCGAGGCGATGGCCGCCCGCGGCACCTCGCAGGCGGCGCTCGCCCGCACCATCGGCGTGGACCGGTCCACCGTCTCGCAGCTTCTGGGGCAGGAGGGGCCGCGGATGCCGAACGCCCAGGTTGCAGCCGAAGCCGCAGCGGCGCTTGGCGTGTCGGCCGACTGGCTCCTTGGCCTGACCGACCGCCGCGAACGCGCGGCCGACCTGCTCGCAGCCTCCATGACCCTGACCGAGGCGCCCCGCGCTCTCGTCGAAGAGACCATCTTTGCCTGGCACCGCGAGGCCGAGGGCTACAAGATCCGCCACGTCCCCGCGACCCTGCCCGACATGCTCAAGACGCGCGAGGTGCTGACCTGGGAATACACCCCCGAGCTCGGTCGGTCGACCGAACAGGCCATCGGCGCGTCCGAGGATCGCCTGACCTGGATGCGCTCGGCCCGGTCGGACTACGAGATTGCCCTGCCGCTGCACGAGCTGGACAGCTTCGCCCGGGCCGAGGGGTATTATGCCGGGCTGCCCGCTGACCTGCGGCACGCGCAACTCGACCGCATGGCCGCGCTCTACGACCAGCTCTACCCCGCGCTCCGCCTGTTCCTGTACGACGCCCGCCGCGTGTTCTCGGCGCCCGTCACGATCTTTGGGCCCCTGATCGCGGTGCTCTACCTCGGGCGACACTACGTCGCCTTCCGC
Source organism: Rhodobacteraceae bacterium UBA996 (assembly GCA_002291955.1). Taxonomy (GTDB): domain Bacteria; phylum Pseudomonadota; class Alphaproteobacteria; order Rhodobacterales; family Rhodobacteraceae; genus UBA996. Next base: position 5,354 of record DBBA01000281.1, read on the forward strand.
GACCGCGACCGGGTTGGGTTCTTTGCCGGGCACTTCGACAGCCTCGTGCGCGAGGCCAGCATCGGCGCGCACGACATCCCCCGCCATCTGGCCGCGCTGCGGGCGACTGTCCGCTGACGGAACAGCCGCCGCGCCGTGATGCGACCGCCCCGATCAGAAGCCCCGCGCCGCGCCTCACCCGGCGCAGGGTCGCCCCGGCAGCAGGTCCGGGCTTCGGTCGGCCTCCCACGGGATCGCCACGACGGTCCGCGTGTGCTCCCGTGGGGGTGAAGGACGCGGCGACAGGTCCGGGCGAACCGCCGCGACACACCGCGCCTGCCTGCCCCCCGGCCCCGGAACAGCGAGATCACGGCACAGCAGCCCAAGTCTTCCCCTCGCCCTCAGGGTGCATCGGGTACCCGCCGTCGGTCACCTGCGTCCCTGACGGCTGCCCAGGACCCCGGTCGCCCCGCCCGGTCACGGGCTGACCATCGGCGCGTCCGCCGGCCGTCCGGATCGCGGGGCACAGCAAAGCGGCCACGCCAGCCATTGTCCGACCGCCCGGCGCACCATACCGACCCTGACCGTTCCCCCCGGGACCGCATCGCGGCGCGCCGGTCCTGCGGTGCCGGTTCAGCGCATATCCGCCACTCCTGCCCTGCGTCCACCTGCCGCCCGCCGCCCTGCGCCCATCTGCCGGCCCCGGCACGCCCCGCCCCGCACCGAGACGCGACGGATCCGGAAATTGTGCCTGCACCCCGGCCTTCGCGAGGCAAGGCCAGCCCCCCAAAGGACGCGACAACGCAGCACACCTCACCTGACCACGAAACCTCGGCGCGCGCGCCTCCCCGCCGGACGCTCTCCTGTCAGCCTTGGAAGGCCCCGCCCCGCAACGCGCCGGATCGGGACACGGGACCTTCGCCGCGGCCTTGGCGACGCAACACCAGCGCCCCAAAGGATGCAACGTTGCAGCACGGCTACACTGACGCACCAGACCAGCGCACGCCTTATCCACCCGCCGCCCACCTGTGGGACGCGGCACCTCCCGCGCCTCACCGCGATCCGACGGATCAGAGGCCGGGACCGGCACCCAGGACGTGGCGATGGAACGCCAGCCCCTCAAGGGACGCCACACCGCTGCACGGCCTCCTGGGCGCACCAGACCGTCGCGCGCCTCACCCCACCCGCCGCCCATTTGTCGACTTCGGCACTTCCCGCCCCTCCTCGCGATGCGACAGATCAGGACCCGGGACCGACGCCCAGTTGACAGCGATGCAGGGCAAGCACCCCGAAGGACGTAACACCGCAGCACAGCCACCTGGGCGCACCAGACCGTCGCGCGCCTCACCCCACCCGCCGCCGATCTGGCGGCCTCGGCACGTCCCTGCCTTCCAGCACTGCGACAGAGCGGGACCCAGGACCTGCGCCCGGACCGTGGCGATGCAACAGTATTGCGCGACCGTACCTCGCCACCCGGGCGCGGACCACGATGCCTTACGCCGAGGTTCCCGGCATGCGCCGCCGGATCATGCGTGTGTCCCTCCGCCCCAGTGGCAGGCCCGTTGTGTTGCGCCCTTCGGGCGCAGCAGCCGTCGCGCAGGGCCGCACATCCTCTCGGCCCTCCCTCAAGGAAAGGGCACAACCCGGTGGCTCGCTTGCAGACCGTCGCGTGCGGTGCGGCGATCCTGAGGGTCTCCGACGTCTCGCCGGCGCAGGGCCACCCGCGCAACGCCCGGGGTGTCCGGCACAAGCTCCGCGCCGCGCCGGATCCTTGCCCGGCGCTGGCCGGTCAGAACAGCTCGACCGCGTTTCCTGCCGTGGACTTGGGCTGAACCTCGACCTCCACGGACTGGTCCTCGATGAACCGCATCCGGGCACGGCCGGTGGACGGCCAGAACTCGACCCGGCGCGCGAGCGTTCCGCCGATGCTGCGGGACTCGACCGGGATCCCCTCCGAGGCCAGGTAGCGGTCCGCGAACTCGCCATTCATGGCCCCGGCGCGGCCGAGCGTCGCGATCATGCGCGCCCCCCCGAACAGCTTTCCCCGCAGGCTCGACTTGCGACACCCCAACTTCAGGAGGTCGTTGATCAGAAGCTCCATGGCATGCGCCCCGAACAGGGTTCGGCGGCTATCCGCGCCGTCAATGTCCGGCAGCAGGATGTGGTTCATGCCGCCGGCGCCGCGTTCGGGATCGAACAGGCAAACCGCCACGCAGGATCCCAGCACCGTGGCAATCACCTCGTCGGGACGGTCTCCGGTCGCATACTCGCCCTGGGCAATGTAGCGGCGCGGTTGCCGTGCATCCGTCAGTTGTTCCGACACGTGACCGGCCTCCGGCTGTCATTTCTGGCACCGAACCCGGCCGACCGGCCGTGGTTCACGAAACGGCGTCACTTGCGGGGCGCCTGCCCCGGACACCTCGGGCTGCGACGCTAGAAGTCCTCCCAGCCATCACCGGGCGTCGACACGGCAGGGCTTGCCGCCTGGGTCGCAAGCGCCGTGGCAACGGCCGTCCGTCGGCCGGACTGCGCCGGAGGCACCGTGTCGCGCCGTCCCGGGGCGGACAGGTCACCATCGGCGGCCGGACGTGCCGCAGCAGGGCGCCGCCGGAAGCTTGGCGTGGTGCCTGCGTCCGCGGACGCCGACAGCGACGCGGCCGAACGGTTGTTCTGGGAGCGCGCGCCGATCTCGACCTGGCCGCCCGTCCTGAACTGACGCATCAGCTCGAGCAGCGCCGAGGTCTCCTGCCGCAGGGCATGTCCCGCGGCCGAGGTTTCCTCGAACATCGCGGCGTTCTGCTGGGTGACCTGGTCGAGGTCGGACATCGCCGAGTTGATCTCCACCAGACCCGCGGACTGGGACTGGCTCGAGGACGAGATTTCGGCCACCTCCCGCGCGATCTCGGTGAACGAGACCTCGATCCCGCGCAGGGCCTCGCCTGCCTGCCCGGCGAGCGCGACGCCACGGGTCACCTGCGATCCGCTCTCGGCGATCAGCCCCGAGATCTCGCGCGCCGCCGCGGACGACCGTTGCGCCAGCGCCCGCACTTCCGACGCGACGACCGCGAAGCCGCGCCCCGCATCGCCGGCCCGCGCAGCCTCGACGCCCGCGTTCAGCGCCAGCAGGTTGGTCTGGAACGCGATGTCGTCGATGACCGAGGTGATCCGCGAGATCTGCTTGGACGACGTCTCGATGGCATCCATCGCCGCGACCGTCTCGAGAACGACCCGGCTGCCCGACGAGGCCGCCTTGAGTGCGTCCGTGACAAGCCCATCGGCGCGGTTGGCGCGGTCCGACGACTGGGCGACCGACTTGGTGATCTCGTCCAGCGCACTTGCGGTCTCTTCCAGCGTGCTGGCCTGCTTCTCGGTCCGGTGGGCAAGGTTCTCGGCCGCGGCGCTGATGGCGGCGGTCTCGCCCTGGATCTGCGAGGCGTTCTCGGCCACGCTCTGCACCGCGCGGCACAGGTTCGCCGCGGTCCGGTTGAAGTCCTGCCGGATCACCTCGTAGGTTCCGGGGAAGGGCACGTCGAGCGATGCCGTCAGGTCGCCTTCGGACAGCGCGGCCAATCCGCGCTTGAGGTGCTCGACCACGGTCTGCTGTTCCACCTGGGTGCGTTCGCGTTCGGCCGCGGCTTCCACGCGCGCGGTCTCCTCGGCGGTGATGTCGTGGCCGACCATCACGATGCGGAACGGACGGTCCTTCGAGTCGCGCACGAGGGTCAGGGTCCCGAGCACCAGCTGGCTTTCGCCGTCGGTCGTGCGCACCTGCAGCCGTCCGGTCAACTCGCCCTCGGACTGGAGCATCGCATAGACCTCGGCATGGCTGCCCACGCCCAGCGCCGAGACATCGAGCAGATCCTGCCCGCGGGTCGCCGGGTTGCGGACAAAGGCATGGCCGGTCGACTGGGTGAACTTCCGGTTCATGCCCACGACCGACCAGTCCGGTCCGAACTGCAGGATGAACTGGTTGGCGTTCGACGTCTCGTACATCCGGGTCTGGATGAGCGTGTCGGTCAAGTCGACCCACTCGATCACCAGTCCACCCCGCCCTCCCACGATCTGCGAGATCTTCAGCTGCAAGAGGGCCCGGCCGACCCGAATCTCGGCATTGATCGGAAGCAGTTCGTGCTTCGCCAGCACCTCGCGGATGTAGTCCTTCTGGGCCCCCTTGTGGAACACGTCGGCGCACCGCCCGATGAGGGCGTTCGGGTCGAAATCCGCCTCCAGCTGGCGGAAGTCGTGGATGCGGGACTGCATCAGCCGGATCGCAGCTGCGTTGATGAAGGTGATGCGCATGTCCGCGTCGACCATCAGCAGGGCGGCACTGGCCGATTCGCAGGCGGCGCCCAGCGCGATCTGGCGCGTGCGCAGCTCGGCATTGTCGGCTTCCTGCTGGCGGAACTGCTCCACCGCGCGGGACAGGGCACCGACCTCGTCTCCGCGATCCTTGCCGACGAGATCAAAGGACAGGTCGCCCTTCTGCAACCGGCCGACAGCGCCGATCAGGACGGACAGGGGACGGATCAGACGACGGCCGAATAGGTACCCCGCCAGCCCGATGATGACGAGCGACAAGAGCGCCAGACCGACCGTGCCAAGGACAAACTCCAGAAGTGCCGCCCGGGCGACCGCGCCATCGCTGGCGATCGCGACGGTGTAGGGCACGCCTTCGATCTCGCCCGGTCGGACGGCGAGATGCGACACGCTCCCCTCGGTCAGTTCGACCACAAGGTCGGCTTCGGACGATACATCGACAAGGCCCAAGCGATCGCGGGAATCGGTGCCCAGCTCCGGCCTCCAGAACCCGTCCGCCACGTTCAGCGCCTGCACCTGTCCGTCCGCGTCCAGCAGGTACTGCGCCGCGATCCCCGCCTGCAGCGTGCCCGACAGGGCCGCCCCCAGCACCTCGGGCGAGACCTGCATGGCCAGCGCCCCGATCACCGCATCCGCCTCGTCCAGAACCGGCACGGCCAGGAAGGCCGCATCCTGCCCGGCCGACGGCGCGTAGGGTTCGAAGGCGCTGAGCATGTCGTCGCGCTGGTCCATCGCACGGCGCACGACATCGGCAAGCCCGGTGCCCGCCAGCTCGCCTTGGGCAAGCGAGGCGCCAAAATCGGACTCCTTCTCGACCGAGTAGACGATGTTCAGGTCGCGGTCGATCAGGAACAGGTCATAGGCCCCCCATTCGGCGGCCAGTTCGGCGAAGCGCGGATGCAGCGTCGCATGGGCCGTGTCATAGGGCGTGCCGCGCCCGGCATCCGCCAGCCCTTCCCGCGCGCCGACGGGATTGCCGTTGTTGACGTTGTAGGCCTGCTGAAGATCACCCGTCGCATCGGGACCCAGCGCCGCAAAGGCCGCCGACAGCGCCCGCAGCCCCCCCACGGTATCGCTGCGCGCAGCCAGCGTCTCGAGTTCGTCGCCCATGTCCTCGAACGCGCGATCCACGGATTCGAACCCGGCGTCTGCGCCCAGGCGAAGGATTTCCCACGTATCCTCGGACTGGATCCGCGCGAAGGTCGAGACCTCGATCACGGTCAGGACCGAAAACGAGACGAACCCCGCGGCCACGACCGACAGCAGGAGTTGCACCTTCAGGGAGAGATCAGAAAACCTCGGCACGGTCGGAACCCTTTGTTCGCGGACTGGGCGCAGCCAGACGACGCGACTGATAGGCCCGAAGGCTTGAAGATAGGGTAAAGTGCGCACCGGCACGGGCGCGCCCCCGTCGGACTGGTTACTGCGGGGCTTTACGGCCCTGTCCGGGACCGGCACAAGAAGCGCATGCAACCGCTCGCGTCCCCGCCCCGCCCAGACCCGGCACCGGCCCTGGCCGCGCTGGCGCCCCTGTTCGGCGACCGGCTGGCCACCGGTGCCGCGATCCGCGCCCAGCATGCTGCGACGACCACCTGGCTGCCGCCCGAGCCGCCCGATGCGGTGGCCTTTCCCCTGACCACCGCCGAGGTCGCGCAGGCGGTGCGCCTTTGCGCGGCGCACGGCCTGCCGGTGATCGCCTTCGGCACCGGAACGTCGCTGGAGGGCCATGTGAACGCGCCGCGCGGCGGCCTGTGCCTGGACCTGTCGCGCATGGACCGGGTCCTCGACATCCATGCGGAGGATTTCGACGTGGTGGTGCAGCCCGGCGTCACGCGCGAGGCGCTGAACCGCGCCCTGCGCGACCGCGGGCTGTTCTTTCCGATCGACCCGGGGGCGAATGCCTCGCTGGGCGGCATGGCCGCCACGCGGGCATCGGGGACGAATGCGGTGCGCTACGGGACGATGCGCGACAACGTGCTGGCGCTGGAGGTGGTGCTGGCCGACGGACGGGTGATCCGCACCGGCACGCGGGCGCGCAAGTCGTCGGCGGGGTATGACCTGACGCGGCTGTTCGTGGGGTCGGAAGGCACGCTCGGCATCATCACCGAACTGACCCTGCGCCTGCACGGCATCCCCGAGGCGATGGCATCGGCGCGCTGTTCCTTTCCGACCGTGCATGCGGCCGCACAGGCGGTGGTGTCGACGATCCAGATGGGCCTGCC